>JACVRP010000415.1 GCA_014534385.1 Cyanobacteria bacterium Co-bin13 | reverse complement strand
TTGTGGGTGGTGATGCCCTCTAGACCCTTGAGCATTTCATAGCCCGCCAGGGACACAGCCCCCTGAGGCGCATAAACGACCGACAGCAGCGTGTTAAACACCGAATGGGTATGCAGCACTGCACCTGCCCCAGTCGCCTCGACAATGGCCAGGTGCAGCTGCGTTTCGGCTGAAGCTTTGCCGCTGCCCTCAATCACTGCTCCCTGCTGGTTCACCCGGATCAGATCCGCCGGAGCCACTGTGCCCTTATCCACACCACTCGGAGCCATCAACAGCGTCAGCGGCTCACGACTCAGCACAGCACTAAAGTTGCCGCCCGTGCCCGTCGCCCAGCCCCTGCCGTGAATATCCTTAATTACCCAACTCAGCGCTTCCCGCTGATCCGGGGAATGCAGCATCGCCTGACTCCTGCCGTGGCCACAATAAAATTCCTCGAATTAAATACGATAGCTCAGAAATTTGGGGTTTATCAGCCGTTTTGTATCGCGGATTACAGCTGATCCATAAAAATTAAAGTGCTGAGCGCGTCCCCTGCCCCCGAGTCTTTCCTCCCCCATCTCCCCCATCCCCGAGATAAAGTAGGCTCATAGACCCATCTCCTACTTCTTCCAACCCCATGACTCACCCTCTGATCGAGTTTCGCCATGTTCGCAAGGTCTACGGTGCTGGCAATACAGAGGTCCATGCGCTGTGGGATGTAGATCTGCGGATTGAGACGGGTGAATACTGCGCCATCATGGGGCCTTCGGGTTCGGGCAAGTCCACCGCAATGAACGTAATTGGCTGCCTCGATCGACCCAGTGCTGGCGACTACTATCTAGACGGGCAAAACGTGGCCACTCTGGATGACGATACGCTGGCCCATGTTCGCAACCGCAAAATTGGCTTTGTGTTTCAGCAGTTTCACCTGCTGCCCCAGCTTACGGCCCAGGAAAATGTCGAGCTGCCTATGGTCTATGCCAGCGTGCCCGCAGCAGAGCGACACCAGCGCGCTCAAGAGGCACTGAGACGGGTAGGCCTGGGAGATCGAATGCAGAACCGCCCCAACCAGCTATCGGGAGGTCAGCAACAGCGGGTTGCGATCGCACGCGCCATCGTCAACCGCCCGCTGCTGCTGCTGGCCGACGAACCCACAGGAGCCCTCGACTCCCGTACCACTCAAGATGTGCTGGATATCTTCTCAGAACTCAATGCCAGCGGCATTACCGTCGTTATGGTGACCCACGAACCCGAGGTTGCCCGCACCACCCGCCGAGTCGTCTGGTTCCGCGATGGGCAGGTGCTGAACGACCATCTCAGCCCCGATGAGGTGGGGCAGTTGGCAACGGTGGGTTAAGGGGTGGATGGGTGGATGGGGGAGCGGGAGGTGAATTGTTGGGTTTTAGGGTTTGAGTTCTGAATTGTCATCTCCACAAATCCATACTCCACTGAAACCTGACCCCCTACCCACCCACCCCATACCCATCCACTCCCTACCCTTCACCTGTGCCAAGGCACAGATCTGGTGCTAACCTTAGACTCAATTTCTGCACCAAGCGCTTCAAATTGTCATGATTTATCGGCAGCAGCCCTGGCATCGGGTTTTGTCTTTTCGTCTTTGGGTAGGAGTTTTGGCCTGTGTAGCTGTGGTCGGGTTATGGCCCAGCCTTACGGCAGCTCAGGGTGAGCCTGCGCCGCCTACGGCGGCTGAGGCGGAGCTTAACCGGGGCCTTGTGCTAATTCAGCAGGGGCAGTTTGAGGCGGCGATGGCGGCTTTTCAGCAGGCGGCGGCGATCGATCCCAGTTTGGCGGCGGCTTACTACAATCTGGGGCTGGGCTATCGACGGCAGGGTCAGCTGCAGGAGGCGGCTGACGCTTTTTGGCGGGCGACTCAGGCCGACCCTCAGTTTGCGATGGCCTACGCCAATTTGGGCGCAGCTCTAATCGAGGGCAGCAATGCTGACCAGGCCCAGGCTTACCTGGAGCGGGCCATTCAGATTCAGCCTGACTTGGGCAATGCTTACTACAACTTGGGGCTGGTGTACCAGGCGCAGGGACGAACTGAAGATGCGATCGCAGCTCTTAAACGGGCCGCCGAGCTTACACCCAATGCCGCCGAGCCCTATTTCCATATCGGTTTGATCTACTCTCGTAGTCAACGGTACGACGAGGCTGTGGCAGCCTTTCAGCAGGCTCTGGAGGTGCGGCAGCAGTATCCCGAAGCCCACTACAACCTGGGCATTGCTCTGTTTAACCAGGGCCAGGGAGAACCGGCTCTCGATGCGTTTCGAGCAGCCACTCAGCTCAACCCCAACTATGCCGATGCCTATTACAGCGCTGGGCTGGTGCTGCTGCAGCAGGCTAAATATGACGAGGCCAAGCGAGTGCTGGAATATGCCAAGGGGCTCTACATCGCTCAGCGCAATCCCCAGTGGGCTGCCACAGCTCAAGCGCAGCTAGACCGCATTTCGGCTGCGGCTGAGTAGCGGGTTGGCTTGACAGCGGGACTGACCCCCTGGGGATATGCCGCCTAGAGACGGTGATGGCTCTAAAACTCAGGCGGCCCGGTTCTTAGCGGCAGCTACCGCCGCCGCCAGCGCCTGTCGGGCCGCTTCGCCCATAAAGCGATGGGCTGCGGTTGTTGGGTGAATGCCGTCCCAAAACATAAACTGGTTGGGTTGGCTGCAGATGCCAACGGTTGAGAGGCAGCCAGTCGTAACGTTGGTAAAGCCGTACTGGGTCGGATTTGCGATCGCATCTTGATAGAGCGTGTAGATATCCAGCAGCACCAGCTGAATCTCGGGTGAGTTTTGGCGTAGCTCTTCAAGGGCCTGTCTCAAAGTTTGATTATGGGCCTGGGTCAACTGGCTAAGGGCAGCCGACTCTGGCCGATTGCCCGTAGCCGGAAGCCGGCCCAGGTCAGGCAGGTTACCCACCAAAAACCGCTGGGCTCCAGCCTGAATGAGAGATGCGATCGCAGTTCTCAAATTTCCCACCGGCAGCGCTGCAGTGCTCGTTCCCTGCAGATAGTCATTAGCCCCAGCCCACAGTACATAGAGCGCATCAGCGTCGGCCGACGGATTAGCCTGCAGAAATGACTGCACCTGCGCCAGCAGCCCAGGGACAGCCCGGTCGGCGTCCAGGCCAGTGGTAGCGCCTCCCCCTGCCGCATTGCTCACCTGCTCCACCGGAACTGCCAACGCCTCCGCCAAATACTCCACCCACACCCGACCGTTGGAAAATCGGCCCTGAAAGTAAGGCGGATCTGGCGGACTGTTGCCGTTTGACAGGCGCAGAGACACCCCTACGTCCGAAAGGCTATCGCCAAACACATACATCTGATTTATTGGCACTTGATTAATCGGCATTTGACTGACCAACTCTGGCTGCGATCGAGAGACTACGACCCAGGCCATAGCCACTAACCCCACAATGCTTAAGAGCACAACCCGTCGTTTGAGCATTCACCAAGGTTCCAACTAAGGTAGTACTAGAGAGGTAATGATGCGTTGTAGTGATGGATGAAATTCCACAGCAAGCCGATGTGGTTGCGTAAGCACTTCGAAAACGCCAGGCTACGCC
>JACVRP010000338.1 GCA_014534385.1 Cyanobacteria bacterium Co-bin13 | reverse complement strand
TTTGGAAGGGCTTTCACCGCACCAACTTTAGCCAGGGGAAGCTGCAGCTGACTCTGCTCTGGCCGCTGTTTCTGATGGTGAATAGATCCTATCGGCAGAATTTTAACCGTGCGCTTAAAGGCTAATGGGACTTTGGCAGCAGCCCCAAGCCAACCCTTGCCCCACTTGCTTCTCTGTGTCCTTGTTCCTGTGGCTATCCCTTGAAAATTGGCAGTTCTTCTTTACCAGAGCAAATTCAGAGCGTAGCCCGACGCTACGACCATGAGCTTTCGGGGGCAGCTTTTGATCTGCCGCCAGAAGTGGAGGAGATGCCAATTTTTCGAGAGTGGGCGGCTGGGCAGCTGACCTCTCGCATTGCTTCGCCTTTTTGGGAGTTGGCTAAGCCTCGGCGGGGACAGCGCTGTCTAGATATCGGCTGCGGCGTTGGTTTCTTGATTTATCCATGGCGGGACTGGGAGGCGCTGTTTTACGGGCAGGAGATCAGTGCGATCGCACAAAAAGCCCTGCTCTCTCGGGGGCCGCAGCTCAACTCAAAACTCTTCAAGAGCTGTCAGCTGGCCCCAGCCCACCAGCTGGAATATGAAGCCAACTTTTTTGATCTGGTGATTGCAACCGGGGTGAGCTGCTACTATGCGCCCGATTACTGGGAAACTGTGATGGCCCAGGTCAAGCGGGTGCTGAAGCCAGAGGGCGTTTTTGTCTTTGACGTGATCGACCCCGACCAGTCACTGGCGGAGAACTGGGCCATTTTAGAGACCTATTTGGGGGCTGAGGTGCAGCTAGAGCCGCTGGAAACCTGGCCCCGTCTGATTAAAAGCAGCGGTGCCAGGATCGTGTCTCAAAAGGAGTATGACCCGTTTCACCTCTATAAGGTGAAGTGGTGATGGGGTAGCAGGGTGAGCGAATCTGCTGAGCGGATTTGGCTGATTGGCGGCACTGGAGAAAGCGCTGAACTGGCCCGCTCTTTGGCGGCGCTGAACATTCCCTGTACGGTCACGGTGACAACGCCCTCAGCCTGCGCGCTGTATCCGGGGGCGGCTACTTTGCGGATTTGGGTAGGTCAGCTGACCGCAGCAACACTGCCAGCCTTTCTGCAGCAGGAAAATATTGCAGCGATTTTGGATGCCTCTCATCCGTTTGCGGTAGAGGTTTCGAGGCTTGCGATCGCAACCGCCCAAACCCTGCCGCTGCCCTATCTCCGCTTTGAACGCAGCGAGCTGCAGGCAGCACCTGCTGCCCCTGAGATAGTCTTTGAAACCGTAGAATCTTTGCTGAGTAGTGCTTATCTGGAGGGGCAGCGGGTGCTGCTGACCCTGGGCTACCGCTGGCTGCCCGCCTTTCAGGCATGGCAGAATCGAGCTACGCTGTTCGCCCGCATTTTACCCTCCGTGCCTGCGCTCAACGGGGCCCTGGCGGCAGGCTTTACCCCCGATCGCCTGATTGCGCTGCGCCCCCCGGTCAGCGAAGCCCTGGAACGGGCGCTATGGCAGCAGTGGCAAGTTACCTGTGTAGTGACCAAAGCCTCAGGCGCAGCGGGCGGAGAAGCGATTAAACGCCAGGTCGCTCAAGCCCTTGGCGTGCCGCTAGTCGTTCTGCAGCGGCCAAAAATAAGTTACCCTCAGCAGACTGACTCGGTTGCGATCGCGCTGGACTTTTGCCGTCAAATAGGTGCAATCGTCCGCCCTGCCTCAAAACAAATCCGCTAAAATAGCCGCAAGTCGCCAAGGTTTCGCCTCAACACTGAATCAGGAAAGCTTTGAGCGCAAGAGTGGTGGTGGAGTTTTCCGGTTAAAAGCTGGCTTTTCAAGAAAAATGGGGAGAAATTTCAGCAAGCCAACATTCTCTATCGGCTGTTCCCTTAAGTGAGTTGAGCGTCAGTCAAAGGTCATTTTACGGCTACGGTCGATATCTGCCTTTGGCTCAACCCAGGCTACTCCTAATAGCCTTGTTACCCCGCGCACTCCCGACTAGAATTAGCCCGAAACTTGCTGAAAAGTCAGGGGAGCCCTTCAGTAATTTTTTGATTTTTACTGAAAGTGATCCAAAAGCGTAGGGAGTGTTATGCTTAGTCTCCAAATTTGGTGCTTTCTGGAAACGCCTTAAACGTCTCCAAAAGTGGCCAAATCGGTAACAAGCTACTCACAATTCAGTCAAGCCCTGCTTGAGTCCTCTGGAATCCTAAATTTTATGACCGCTGTTCCCATACCACCGGGGTCTTCACAATCCTTCGACAGCACTGGCAGTAATACTTTGCCAGAGTCAACTCCGGTGTTTGCCCTTAAGGAGTTGGTGGCAAGGCTGCAGCGGGAGCAATACAAAATCCAGGACTTGCTTAGCTCTCTGGGCTTTGCTCTGCGGAGCTTAAATAACCTTAATCAGTTTCTTGAGCTCATCCCGATGATCGCCAGTCGGGTGACAGACGCTACGGGTGGGGCGCTGGTACTGTTTCGAGCGGATGGGCAGGTGCGGCTAGAGCGGCTGCACTGCCAGAGCGACGATCACTGCCAGGATGTGCGTTCGGCCCTAGAAGCCGCTACCCGTCAAGTGACCGCCAGCTTTGCTCCGCCCTCTGGCAATGCTTCCCTCTCCCTAGCCCGCAACGCCATGATGGCGCTAGACCGCCAGGTCAACCGTTACCTGGGCGAAGACTTTCAAATTTTTGGCACCGCCATTATTGTCCGTAATGTTGAGCGGGGACGGCTGTATGTCTTTAGCCGCGACCCCGACTATACCTGGACTGAGACCCGGCAAAAGCTGGTGCGGCTGGTTGCCGATCAAACCTCAGTTGCCATTGAAAACGATGAGCTGACCGTTGCCCTACGTAAAAAGGAGCGGCTCGATCGAGAACTGGAAATTGGGGCAGAGATTCAGCTGCAGCTCCTGCCCCGGCAATGCCCGATCATCGAAGGCATGGATCTGGCAGCTCGTTGTCTGACGGCCAACAAAGTTGGTGGCGACTATTACGACTTCATTCCCACCACCTACGATCAGCTCCGCTATCCTGACTCTCAACAGTCGGCCTTGTCCGCCTGGAGCTTTGCCATCGGCGACGTTATGGGTAAGGGGGTGCCCGCCGGTCTGATTATGACCATGCTGCGGGGCATGTTGCGGGCCGAAGTGCTAAACGGTCATTCGCCAGCCAGCATTTTGGAACATCTCAACTACGTGATGCACACGGACCTGGAGAACTCCAATCGGTTCGTGACGCTGTTTTACGCAGAGTACGACCCCAAGAGCCGTATTCTCTCCTACGGAAATGCCGCCCACAATCCGCCTTTTCTGTGGCAGGCCGCTACTAACACCATCGCGCGGCTAGATACAGTTGGCATGTTGCTGGGCCTAGACATGAATACCCAATACCGGGAGGCCAAGGTGCAGCTACAGCCGGGAGACACCGTTGTCTTCTATACCGATGGCTTTACTGAGGCGGCTAACCGCAGGGGCGAACGCTTTGATGAAGACAACCTGATTAAGGCGCTGCAGTGGGCCTGCCGCAACTGTGAATCGGCAGATGCCATTTTGCAGTATCTCTTTGATCTGCTTCAGCGCTTTATTGGGGAAGAGAGCCGCAACGACGACGACATGACTCTGGTCGTTATGCGGGTTAAGCCAGAGCTGCAGCTGCATCTGTCTAGCTAAATTTTTCTGGGGAGTAGCGAGTTATCTGCCAGTCGTCAAGGGCTGGTGTATAGTTTTGGGGTGAAATCTTTGCAAAGGCTGTGGCACTATGGATTTTGCTGTAAGGGATTTGGCTACTCAGTCCTTTAATGGTTGGGACGATGGCCTAAATAGCGTCATTTTGCCCTGGACTGCTGAGCCTGAGGCGGGGTTCTCTTGGGTTCCCTCCTCGGCCTTTTTGCCCCTGCCTACCTTAGCTCCCGGTGGAGAGCAGGCTCAGGCAATGGTTTTGGCCCAGCAGTTTGATCAGGATGTTCTGGGAGACATGGGTAATGCCTGGAATACCTTTATTCAGTCTGGCCAGGTTTGGGCGCTGGTAATTGGTCTGGTGTTGGGCTACCTGATTCGGGGTATGACAACCTATTAAGCCCTCTACGCTGCTCTTGGAATTTCGCTTCGCCCCTGTCTGCTGCGGCAGGCGGGGAGCCCCATTCTCTGCTCAACTGCCCTCTGCCCAACTGCTTTTTGAACACGGGAGAAAACCGTTGGAAACGTCACCTACTCAGACCTGGAGCCAGCGGTTTGAGACTGCTCTACATCCTGCGATCGCAACCTTCAATGCCAGCATCGAGTTTGACATTGAGCTAATTGAGTATGACCTGACCGGCTCCCAAGCCCACGCCAAAATGTTGGCTAAGAGCGGCATCATTAGCCCCGAGGAAGGGGAGCAGCTGGTCAACGGCTTGGAGCAAATTCGCCAGGAGTATCGTCGGGGTCAGTTTCAGCCCGGCGTTGAAGATGAAGATGTCCACTTTGCCGTGGAGCGACGGCTGACTCAGCTTGTTGGCGATGTGGGCAAAAAACTGCACACGGCTCGCTCCCGCAACGACCAGGTCGGCACCGATACTCGGCTCTATCTGCGAGCCCAGATTGAGGCCATTCAGCAGCAGCTCAAAGCCTTTCAAAGGGCCCTGCTGGCCCTGGCCGAAGCCCATGTAGAAACCCTAAT
>JACVRP010000447.1 GCA_014534385.1 Cyanobacteria bacterium Co-bin13 | reverse complement strand
GTTCAGCTACGGCCTTCATATCCAGCATTGCCCGCTCCTGCCGATCTGAGAGATCGTTAATCTGCTCCACAATGGCCTGCAGCCGCTGTTGGTGAAGGTTAATTTGAGCCTCTAGATCAGGGCTCCAGCTAACCGCATCGGGTGCTAGGGGAAGTTGCCCTGTAGCACCCTGGTTAGAGCGCTGCCGCAGGGTTTCTACCGCATTGACCAACTGCGGGGAGGGGGCGGCTGGACTGGGCTTCGTCGGGATACTCGTTCGAGCTCGGGGGGAGGACCAATCCACAGGCGCTTCTTCCGCCGCAGAGGGGCCGTACTGCTGCCTTTGATTGAGCAGCTTCTCCCGAATTGCTTGCAGGTCCATCTCAGGTTTGCTCATGGGTACAGAAACCTTGAACTCTAGGAAGAAGGCAGAGGTGACATAACCGTCATTTGGTACAAGTGTACTATAGCGACTGAAAAAAGCAAAGGTTCCCCGCCCTTAACAATCCGAAATCTGCTGACCTGGCTCGGAGACCGTAGGCTGCTCTATTTCCTGACGGATTTGTTAACCGGGCTGAAGCGCTGCCTTGAGGGGCGTAAGCTAAGTCAGGTTAGAGGCTGGCAGGGTTAACAATTGTCAGGACTGTTAAACCATGCCATCCTTTTGGAACGCTGTAAGGAAAGCCTGTCTCAACAGTTGAAATAGTTGGCCTAGCGTGCCTCTGACGGCTGTCTCTGCCTTCTTCTCGGTCCAGCTGCAGGTCTCTCGTCCGCCCAGGTTTGGAGCGTTATGGTCAAGGTTTTCGACAAATCCAACTGGGCTAAGCGCCCTGCCGCCGTCTCAAAACCCATCTATAGAAGAGCGGCTACAGCCAAGTCACAATCGACGCTGCCGCAAAAGTCATTTCCTTACCATGTCATGATGGCCCTGTTTCTGGGAGGCCAGGTGCTGATGCGGATCCTGCAGGGACGCATCAACCGCCAGCATGCTCTAGAGCAGATGGTTGCTGCCGGCCCTGAATCCCTTGTGCCGGTCCTGATGACCAATCTGTTCGCCGGCATGATTTTCACGATTCAAACGGCGCGTGAGCTGGTCCGCTTTGGCAGCCTGCACGCTCTAGGTGGGGCCTTTGCCCTGGCCTTTTGCCGCGAGCTGGCACCGATTTTAACGGCGGCTATTCTGGCTGGGCAGGTGGGCTCTGCATTCGCTGCCGAGATCGGCTGTATGAAGGTCACTGATCAGATTGATGCCCTAAAAGTTCTCAGAACAGATCCAGTGGACTACCTGGTGGTGCCCAGGGTCGTTGCCTGCTGTACGATGCTGCCGGTGCTGACTGTGCTGGGGCTAGTCATGGGTATCGGGGGCGGCGTTGCCGTAGCGCAGCAGTTTTATGACGTTAGCCCGTCGCTGTTTCTCGACTCGGTGCGATCGCTCCTCGTTCTCACCGATCTCACGACCGTACTTCTGAAGTCGGTCATCTTCGGCGCAATGATAGCGCTGGCAGGGTGTACCTGAGGCTTGACCACAACCTGCAGCCGCAGCGTAGGGCGTTCGGCTACCTCCGCTGTAGTCACTACCTGGGTAGCTCTATTTGTGGTGGACTTTTTTCTATCCTTGATTATGTTTCAAAGCGTTGGGGTAGCAGTCCATTAAGGCACCTGAGCCTGGTCGCTAGCCCAGCCCCTCTCTTGCAAAGTTTCGGAATTTCCTGAGGGCAACAGATCCGCGTGAAATTCAAGGTAGGTGCCGTCGGGCATGAGGGTGCCAATCAGGTTAGCACCGTCTAAGTCGGCCCCTCGCAGGTCGGCCTCGCGCAGGTCGGCTCCCTGCAGGTTCGCGCCTCGCAGGTTAACTCCGCGCAGATTGGCCCCTTTTAAGTTGGCTCCCCGCAGGTCACAGCCGCTAAAGGCAGCGTTTCGCAGGGTAGCGTCGCTCAGGTCAGCCCCCGTTAGGCAGGCTCCACTGAGCAGCGCCTGGTTGATCATGGCTCCGTGCAGATCGGCTCGCAAGAGATTGGCTCCAATCAAATTGGTCTGCACCAGACGGCTGTGCCGAAGCCTGGCTCGCACCAGTTCAGCCCCCGGCAAAAAGGCAAAGCTCAAATCAGCGCTCTGCAGATTCGCATCCACAAGTTCGATGAAGGGGAGTTTCAGGTGGGCTAAAGAGGCTCCCGTTAAAATCACCCCATGAAACTGGTACTGCCCTGCTGCATAACGGTCAAGCAGCCGCTGAAGAGTCTGTGCTGGGGGGATTTTCATCAAGTTGCCTTAGTCTCAGACAGAGAGTTGCCTAGACAAATCCAGCGGGACTTGTCTAGGTTAGTGGATTTAAGCTCTTGAGTTGAAGCTCTACAGAGAAGAGTGTCTCTTAAGCAGACGTCACCTTCCGAAAGCGGCGCTCTTGCAATGTCCGGCAGTGCATCGATATTGGGACATTCCCTACTTGAGAGGAGGCGCTTCAAAAATTGGACTGTTCTTACAATAAGACACAAGGACGAAGCTACGGTGCAGGCGCGCAAAATTCTTTATGCCCGATCTTAAGAGAACGTGCCTGAGCTTTGAAGCTGAACATAAGGTCCTTTTCCCTTTGAACCAAGTGCTTTAGCTGAATGCAGTCCAGCTGAGAGGTATCCCGCCTTGGCACTGGGCTGGTTTTTTTAGACCCCTCGCTCCACCAAAATGACGTTTTCGGTGACTTTCTCAAACGTGTCGTCGTGGCTAATGACAAAGAGCTGGCGAAAGGACTTGATGCGGGAGATAGCCTCGGCCAAGCTTTCCCTGCGAGGGCGATCCATGTTGGTGGTGGGTTCGTCAAAGAAAGCAACGTCAATATCGGCCAGCACCTTCAAAAGGGCCAGCCGCACAGCCAGGGCAGCACACATCTGCTCACCCCCGGATAGGTTGATAAAGCGGCGGCGGTCTGGGCCTTCCTGCACCAGAATCTCATAGTCGCGGGTCCACTCCAGGGCGACGTTAGGTCGGTTTAGCAGCTCCCGAAACAGCCGATCGGCTTCCCGAGAAATGTTCTGGACGTAGCACTCGCTAATGCGGGGACCGGCTTCTTTGTAAGCATTGCGGGCAAAATTAACGAATCGCTTGATGCGATCGCGCCGCAGTCGTTCCTGCTCAGCCCGGCCTCGTTTTTGGGCCATTTCCTGCAGCACAGCTAGCTGCTGCTCTAGCTCGGCCAACAGTTTTTGCTGCTGGGGCAGGCTGCCGCTAAGGCGATCGGCCTGCGATCGCATCTCCCCATACTGGCGCTCAATCGCCGCCAGCGCCACCGG
>JACVRP010000107.1 GCA_014534385.1 Cyanobacteria bacterium Co-bin13 | reverse complement strand
CGCTAAACCTTGCACTGGGCGCAAACCCTTACCCTACACCCAGCGCGTCCGAGGGATTGGACAGAGCCGCATAAACCCTTCTAACAGCCCCACCCCTACAGGTCTCTGCACCTTCCCCATCCACCCTCCTGCCCATCCCCCATCCACCCTCTCACCCATCCACCCTCCCACCCCTCTCCCCTCTGCCTCCTATAATGATTCCGTCACCCTCATTCAACCTTCATGAGTCTGTCTTTCCTGCGTCCTGACCTGGCTCAATTTGCTGCCTACACGCCTCACCCCGGCAGTGCCGATGCTCCCCTGCCGGCCCAGGTTGATCATCTCGATACGAATGAGTGCCCCTACGACCTGCCAGAAGCGCTGAAGGAAAAGCTGGCCTGGCTGGCCCACCATGAGGTTTTGGCCAACCGCTATCCGGGCGGGGACCATCTGGCGCTGAAGGCTGCGATCGCAACCTACGTGAATGAATCAGCCCAGCTGCCCAATGCCCCCTTTACCAGCGACTACATTTCTGTCGGCAACGGTTCCGACGAGCTGATTCGATCGCTGCTTATTGCCACCTGCGCTGCGGGTCAAGGCTCCATTTTGGTCGCCAATCCGACCTTCTCCATGTATGCCATTCTGGCCCGCACCCTGGGCATTCCTGTCATCGAGGTGAGCCGGGATGCAGATACCTTTGAGGTCGATCTGAGCGCTGCCCAGCAGGCTGTTGAGCAGACCTCCACGCTACCTGTGCGAGTGGTCTTTATGGTTCACCCCAACTCGCCGACCGCCAATGCCCTCACTGCCGCAGAGCTGAGCTGGCTGCAGCAACTGCCCCAAGACATTTTGGTGGTGGTAGACGAGGCTTATTTCGAGTTTTGCCAGCAGACCACGGCAGCTGAAATTTTGCAGCGCCCCAACTGGGTGGTGATGCACACGTTCTCCAAAGCATTTCGGCTGGCAGCCCACCGCGTTGGCTATGCCGTAGCCCATCCTCACCTGATTGCTGCCCTAGAAAAAGTGCGCCTGCCCTACAACCTACCCAGCTTCTCCCAGGCCGCCGCGCAGCTTGTGCTGGAACACCGCCACGACCTGCTGACGGCCATTCCGCTGATTCTGCAGCAGCGGCAGATTCTGCACGCAGCCCTACAGGCGCAGACGCCCCTGCGTCTCTGGCCCAGTGCCGCCAACTTCATCTATGCTCGCCCCCCCGCCACAGAGGACTCCCGAGAGACTCTCGATCGCGTATTTCGCTTCTTAAAAGGCCAGGGCACTCTGGTGCGACAGACCGGAGGGGGCTTTCGCATCACGGTAGGTACGCCCGAAGAAAACCAGCGCACCGTTGACCGGATGCAGGCGGCTTTTCAGAGCTGAACCCGATCTAGCGTCAGACGAGGCGACGGGCCCGGCGAATGGTGGGCGGCAATACCCCCACCAGCAGGGCAAAGGCTTCATCCGGCACCTGGTCAACCAGGCTCTGGTCAAAATAGCTTTTGAACTGCTCCAGAATCATCTGGGCCCGCTCCAGCGGCACTGCTTTATCTGTGAAATTTTGGGTGAGCCGTACCCACTGCAGCCGGATCCGCAGCGCCTTTTGCTGATCCTCTAAGGATTCTGGCAGCAGCAGAGAGAGATTCCCCAGGGGAATGACCGCCAGGCAATCTTCATCAAACTGCCCCCCAACGGCAGCCCCAGGCCCAGCAAACTCAGTGTAAAAGCGCTTGTGAATAATCAGGCCGTTTTTCCGGCGGCTGTTAACAATCCAGAGTTGGCCGCTGCGGATCCTGGCGAGAATATCATCACTTTCAGAGGATTTGAGATTAGTTTCCGTAATGGCTCGTTTCTGATGGATTGGGGGCATAAATTCTGGCGACCCTGTAGCGCCAGGATAGCCGTAGGGAACAACAGGTGTAGTCTCTAGCAGATGCCCATTCGAGTGCCAACAATAATCGGGTGACATCCCTTGCCAGGTGAAATTGTACCGAGGGTTTGGCTGAAATACCGCTTTACAACATATTTTAGGCTATGGAACCCGATGACTATCTGTGCCTACATGAGGACTCGCTAAAGTAGTGATAAAAATTTTTGTGAAGAATTTAAGGCTTGTGTGAAATGGGGCTTGCCCACCATTTACTTTTTAGACTGAGAGCCGACTTTTTGCCCGAGCTTGCTCGCTAACGGTCGCTACGGCCTCATCGAGCCAGGGGCTTATGCATCAGCAGCCGCCGGGGGGAAGGCCACGGCCAGGGTAGGCTGGCTGACTTTAGCTGCACCAGCTGGAATCCTGCCTTGCGATAGAGCTGGCGTGCCTGCAGATTGTCCTCCATCACATGCAGGTACAGGTCATCAAATCCCCAATCTAGGGCGATCTGTTCACAGGTTTTGAGCAGCAGTTGAGCCACCCCCTGTCGCCGAAACTCAGGGTGCACCGCCAAGTTGGAGAGATAGAGATGCTGAGGCTTGATCGGCTGCCAGGGTAAGGCGTAGCGCTGGGAGAGCTCTATCGTGCCAGTGACACAGTCGCAGTAGGTATGCGCCGCCATCTGCACTGGCAGGATTTGCCGGATGACTGCCAAACAGACGTAGTGGGGGTTTTGCGATCGCAACCGCTGCCTGAGATCCTCAGAAATGCCCAGCTTCAGCAAGGGATAGAGCCACCCCATCCAGCCCGTGCGGACATAGAAACTGCTAGTCAAGATTTCTGTTAACTGCGGCAGGTCATCTAGGCGCGCCGAACGCACTCGCATCTGCAGCGAGGATTCGGGCAGCGATGAAAATTCCGCATTAGATGGAGTCATAGAATCACCAGAGAGCGGGCCCGGCCAGCGCAGCCCAGCTTTTGAAAACTATACCCTTACTTCCCCCAAACCGTCCTGCCGGAGAGAACGAGCCGAGTTGAGGCACAACTCGGGACAGCCAGTATTTTGAGCCATCAGCGAAAATTACGCAAAAATTAAGCAAATTCTTGAAGATGGCGAGATTAGCTAGAAACACGGCAGAAACGCTGTTTTCGAGGCGCATTAGGGCCTGATAGAAGCAGCTAATCCGGCTGAAGTTTAAAGTTTTCTAGGGTATAGAGTCAAAATCCTCTGGTTAAGCAAACGGGGATCAACCATACTAAATGAGGGTGCATAGACTGAGCGTAAACCGACCTACAAACTGACCGGATCCAATCATCCTAGAAGTAGGATCTCGCTGGATCAACACGGCGTCATGGCTACCTAAACTTCAGGCGTCGCTTTGGGCTGTGATTCTGGGCATCCTGAAGTGGGCAGGAGTCGCTTCCTACCTCAATTAACTTGGCATTCTGTCTCTTAATTAGTTAGAACGCAGATGCCTGCTGTTTGACCGCACCAGGTGCATGAGTACACCGCAATCCCGCCAGTCTCCCAAAAGCCCCAAACCCAAACTCCTGGTTGTCGACGATGAACCCGACAATCTGGACTTGCTTTATCGCACCTTTTACCGGGAATTTCAGGTTTTGCGGGCCGACGATGGGCTAGCGGCCTTAAATATTTTGGCGGCTCATCCCGATGTAGCCGTAATTATTTCTGACCAGCGGATGCCGGGCATGAGCGGAACTGAGTTCCTGCGCCGCACCGCCGCTGACTATCCCGACATCATGCGGATCATCCTCACGGGCTATACCGACGTTGAGGATCTTGTGGGGGCCATCAACGAGGGCAAAGTCTTTAAGTACGTCACCAAGCCTTGGGATGACGTCGAACTGAGGGAAATTGTGCGGCAGGCCCTAGAGGCCCATCGCCTACTCAAGGCCCGAACGGCAGAGCTAAACCGAGCGCTGCGGCAGGAAACGCTGCTCAACGCTATTACCCACACCATTCGCAGTGCCCAAACCCTACATGAGATGCTGCAAACCATTGCAGATACCGTCGGGCGCACAATGGACGTGAGCTATTGCGTGCTGCAGCCCTTTTACAAAGCCAGCCCGCAAAATGCCTATTTTACCTACTGCAATCCCTCCAGTTTGCCCGAGGATGAAACCGTCTGTAGGCAGGCCGATCTCGAGCAAACGCTCTGGAAAACCCAGGAAATTGTCCTGCTGGATCAGCCCTATGATGCTGCGCTGACGGCAGGCGAGCCCGATCGGCGGGCAGCGTTTGAAAGACTCGGCATTCAGTCGAGCCTGCTGATCCCACTGCGGTGCAAGCAGGATCTAGTGGCCGTTTTGGCTCTGCACCAGTGCCAGAGCGACCGGGTGGTCTGGGAGCCGAGTGAGGTGCAGCTGCTGGTGACGCTAGCAGATCAGGCTGCCTTGGCCGTAGCCCAGGTGCAGACCTATGAGCGCGTTCAGGCCCTGGCTCAGCGTGAGGCGCTGATCAACACCATTACCACAGCCATTCGCTCTAGCCTCAATCCCCAGAAGACCTTTGCCGCCATTACCCATACCTTGGGGCAGGCGCTTCAGGTCGATGGCTGCGCTCTGTCGCTGTGGACAGAGGCAGAGGAGTTTGTGCAGTGTGTGGGTCTCTACAACGCCGAGGACGGTGAGGCGGCAAAAGCCCTGGAAGACCCCACGGCCTCCAACATTCCCCAGTCTCAGGTGCCAATTTCTGGCAACCCGGTTCTGCAGCAGCTGCTGGCTACTCAAAAGCCAGTCGTGATCCACAATCTGGACCGGCAGCCGGAGCTGGTGCACCACGATCTGCCCCTGCGAGCACCGGCTAAGGCGCTGCTGGTAGTGCCGCTGATTGTCGATGGTCAAATTATTGGCAGCATTTCTCTGAGGCAGTTTTACCAGCCCCGCCTGTGGCATCCAGATGAGGTGGAGCTGGCCAAGGTAGTAGCAGCCCAGGCCGCGATCGCAGTGCAGCAGGCCCGGCTCTACCAGACCACCCGGCAGCAGGCCGAACAATTGCTGGCCCTAGACCGGCAGAAAACCGAGTTTTTCCAAAACATTTCCCACGAGTTTCGCACGCCCCTAACCCTAATGATTGGGCCACTGGAGGGCGCTGTAGCGCAGGGAGATGGATTGGGCTATGACCAGGCCACCATCGCCCTGCGCAACTCCCGTCGGCTGCTGCGGCTGGTAAATCAGCTGCTCGACATTCAGCGGCTCGATGCAGGCCGCATGCAGCCCACCTTTCGCCCCTGCGATCCGGTGGCCTTTATTCACGAGATCATTGAGGCGTTTCGGCCCTATTGCGATCGCAAGTCCCTGCATTTGGTGGCCGATCTGCAGCCTTCCCCTTCCCTCTATCTAGATCTAGAGAAATTTGACAAGGTTCTCTACAACCTGCTCTCCAACGCCATCAAGTTCACCCCGGCGGAGGGCACGATTACGGTGCGACTCATCCCCGCAGCAGACACCTGCCAAATTGAGGTAGAAGATACCGGCATCGGCATTCGGGCAGATCAGCTGCCCTACCTGTTTGAGCGATTTCGTCAGGCGGATGGCTCCAGCAATCGCACCCATGAAGGCAGCGGTCTGGGGTTGGCCCTGGTGCAGGCTCTAGTCAAGCTCCACAGCGGCAGTATTGACGTTAGCTCCCGCTACGGCCAGGGCACCAAGTTCACCATCACCCTGCCGCTGGGCAAACGGCACCTGGCTCCCAGTCAGATTGTTGAGCAGCCAGTCAACCTGGAGCGGCAGCGAGCCGCCGTGGAGTTGGCCGACGTAGAGCTACCCGACGTGGAGCTGCCCTTGATTGAGGACGAGAAAACCGCCGATCCCCCGCTAATCTACGAACATGGCCTGCCAAAAACCCTGCCCCAGATTTTGGTAGTTGATGACAATCCTGACCTGCGGGCCTACGTCTCCCATGTGCTGCAGCATGTCGGCTACCAGATTCGCACAGCTCATAACGGGGCAGTGGCCTACGAAATGGCTCAGACCTTTCGCCCAGACCTGATTTTGACCGACTGGATGATGCCCGAGGTCACTGGGCTAGAGCTGATTCAAATGATCCGGGCTAACCCCGAGCTGGGCAGCACCCCGATTGTGCTGCTTACCGCCAAGGTGGACGATGAAACCCGCATTGAGGGAGTAGAGCAGGGGGCCGATGCCTACCTGGGTAAACCCTTTAATGACCGCGAGCTGTTGGCCGAGGTTCGCAACCTGCTGGCGCTCAAAGCCAACGAGCGGCGAGTTGCCGAACTCAACCAGTACCTGACCGAATCAGTACTGCGGCGGTTTTTGCCCAAGTCGCTCGTGCAAAAAGCCGCCCTCGGACAGCTGCAGCTCGACCTGCAGCCCGAACCGAGGCTGATTACGATTTTGTTTTCAGACATGGTTGGGTTCACCCAGCTTTCTAACAGCCTCGGCCCCCAGCGCATTGCGGAACTCCTAAACGAGTACCTAGATGCCATGACCCAGGCCATTTTCGAGTACGGCGGCACCGTAGACAAATTTATGGGAGACGGCGTGCTGGCGCTGTTTGGAGCCCCCGAAGACCTGAGCCCGGCTGAGCAGGTGTACCGTGCGATCGCAGCGGCCCGCCGGATGCACCAGCATCTCCGCCAGCTCAACCAGCGCTGGCAGATCCAGGGCATTCCGCCGATCCAGTTTCGCTGCGGCATTCACCAGGGCAACGCCGTTGTTGGCATGTTTGGCAGCGCCGAGCGCACCGACTTTACCGCCATTGGCCCCAGCGTCAACATGGCTGCCCGGCTGCAGGAGGCCGCCATGCCCAACGACATTCTCGTCTCCGAAGACGTGGGCAAATATCTTGGCTCCGATGCTATTGTGGGGGCTCAGCCGCTCAGCCTCAAAGGCATCAGCGAACCCGTCATGACCCTATCTGTCCGGGTTGAGGTTGACGACGATATTCTCACGTCTTCTACCCCCTAGCCCACCTGCCCATGGGCAATCCCACCAGCCTCAATCAGCACCGCGATCCCCGTCTGCTCTGGCCCCTGTTGGGCAGCGCCTCAGTGGTCGTTCACGGGCTGTTATTGGCCTGGCTGGGCGCAGTGCAGCTCAACGTGCGGCCTCTGCAAAACAGCCGCCCCATCCCCATCCAGATCCTCAGCGAAGAAACCGCTGCGGATGCCGTCTTGGCTGCCCCAGAGCCCTTTGACCTGCCCGACCCAGTCCCAGATCAGGCCTTTACCGCCGCACCCCAGGTGGCCCCTGAGGGAGAACAGCCCTCACCCGCAGCAGAAACATTTCCGCTAACCGCCCCTACCGAAACCGCGCAACAGCTTCCCCAGGCCGAGACAGCCCCACCGGTCCCGACCACCCCCGCTCCCCAACCGCCTCCATCCCCCCAACCACCCCCCGCTCCTGCTCCCCCTGCCCCGCCCTCCAACGGCAGCAGCCCCAGTCCCAGCAATGGCTCAGGTCAGCTCATTCCCCTCGGCCTCCAGGTCGATCCTGCTGGCAGAGACCTGCCCGATACCTTGCCCCAGTTTCAGTCCAGCAGCGCCATTTTGATTCAGCCATTGCTGGCGGGCTGTGGCCAGAGCCCCCTAACCGCCGTCAGCACGACGGTACAGCTGCGAATCACAGTTGAAACCGATGGCCGTATTTCTCAGGCGGCCGTTGTGCAAGGCAGCGGCGATGCTGCCGTCGATGCGCTAGCCGTCTGTCTGGTGCAGCAGGGCCTGCAGTTAGTGCCCGCTACGACTGCCGGGGTAGAGCGCCCCACCGATGCAGTGATTCTTGAGGCTCGCCTACAGCTTTGAGAAATTTTGGAGCACAGGAGCAATTGGGCAACAAACTGTGCTACCTTTGTATACGCCCTGGGAAAAGTAGGGCCTAGCGGGTGTAGTTTAGTGGTAAAACCTTAGCCTTCCAAGCTAATGATGAGGGTTCGATTCCCTCCACCCGCTTTTTACTAGACACTTTTAATGCCTACGGGCAGGTCTGGCGAGTATATCGCTATCTCGACCAGGCGTGCAGCCGGATGAGCATTACTGTAGAGGGCGCAAAAATTAGAAGGCATAGGAGTGGTGATGCGATCGCACCTCCACTCCTAGCCCGCAACCCTAAAAGCAAACCCTAAACCTGCGGGGGCGGGTCGCCCAGCTCCTCGCTCCGCCCCCGCACCGGGGGCAGCTTTTCTACCAGGCCCATTTCAAAGGCTGTATCGGGCAAGTCTCCGGCCAAGTACTTGCCCGGTTCAAACAGACGTCCGGGCGTGAAGCACATCTGGCGCAGCTCCACCACCTCAGAGCTGAGAAACATTTCTCGCGAAAGCCGTCTTTCTAAAGGCATGGGTTGTCCTCCTACTCGTCAATTTGCCAGAGTTCGCGGGTATAGCCCTCGTCCAAAATTTTCTTAGGCCGCATCACCAAAATGACCCGTCCGAGGAGAGAAGGACCAGGCTTTTCTTCAAACCAGTCGATCGTCACCTGATCAGCCTGCTCAGTGAGGAAATAGCCGTCCGGCTTCCATTCCCTCTGCGCTCGATCAACAATTACCAGCACAGATTCGGCTGAGGCGTTGGCCGACACATTTGGCAGCTGATCTAGCTTTGCAAGCAGCGCAATTGGATCTTCTGCCTGCAAGATCACCTGCCAACCTGGAACCGCCACCCAGGCACCCGTTCCAGAAAATTTCACTAGGCCAAAGGGCTCTTCTGGGATTGCCAGCGGCACCGCCTTGACATCGTCCACCGTTAGCGGCAGTTCCCCCACCACCGGGAGAATGCGCGGCAGCTCCGTCTCACTCTCCAGCCGATACAGCGGCAGCGTCGGGGCCGGGCGCGACTTGACGACCGAAAAATCCATCAGCAGCTTCTCAATCTGCTGGCGGGCGCTGGAGCTGTGGACATAGCGCAGTCCCTGGGCGATTAAACGCGATCGCTCCTGCAAATCGCTCTTCTGCCGGGCCAACTTCCAGTAGTGAAACGCCACCGCATCTCCGGGATTATCGGAAAAGCCTTCTGGGCTCTCCTTAAGGTAGGAATATTCCTTAATCGGTTTCACAATGTCGCGCACCTCATCCGAGTCGAGCCCGTGCTTGAGCACAAACTCAGCCGTTTTAGCCCGATCCGTTTGAGAGAGAATCCGCAGTTCATAAAGGCTATCGCTGCCCCGGTGCTGGAAGTGAGCTTTGGTCGTCTCCTCTACTCCCACCGCCACCATCGACTGAAACACCTGCATAGCCACGATGATCTGGTTCTGCTGGATGGGTTCAAAGCCCGTCTCTTCAAAGATCTTCTGCGGGTTAAAGCCTGACTTTTGCAGCGTTTGGCAGGCCTGCCCCCACTCTACCCAGTCACCCTCCTTGCGCCGCAGGCGGGTCAGCAGCGCCTGAGTATCGACCGCATCACCGGCATCAGAAGCATTGGGAGGAACCATCGTCATTGCTATGAAACCCGTCAATCACCTACTCCCCTGACTCTAGCGTGATTTGAGCGGTAACAGCCCTTCCCGTAAGAGAAAGTTGTGAGAGCCCTTGACGAAGAGTCCTCCACAGGGCACTATGGTTAATGCGCTCAGCGCGCAAGGGGATATAGCTCAGTTGGTAGAGCACTTCAATGGCATTGAAGGGGTCAGCGGTTCGAATCCGCTTATCTCCATAACGGATTATTTACTTAACCTAGGCTTGGTCTCTTGGCACAGCAGTGATGTGGAAGAGCAGTGTTTGGGGCAAGTTCTCAATAGGCGAACATTCCTTGCCAGAGCAAAAATCGCGCTGAACGCCTCCAAGCGGGTTAATTACCGACCAGTGCTGTCACAGTTACCCTGGGCCTTAAGTACCCCTAACCTTGTCATGACAGTAAAATATTAAACTTAATACCTTTGTTTAGGCTGAGTCCTGAGGCCCTAAAGGATCACTGTAAAAAT
>JACVRP010000331.1 GCA_014534385.1 Cyanobacteria bacterium Co-bin13 | reverse complement strand
GCCTAAAGGCATGGCAAACCCTCATACTTTAGCTCAGCTCGCTTTCCTTCTCTAGATAGTCAAAAGTTTCTTTTAGGATGAATAGGATAGGAGACATAAGAAAGCAGTTTATTACTGCTCTTTAAATGACCGACTAAATAGCGACATAAACGAACAGGAAGCTTCTAGCCTTCTTGAGGTAATTGGTCAAGATTATCTAGCAGCTTCTAAAGCGTTTTACACGGAGAAAACCAATGAATATTCTGGCTTGGATTGTATTAGGTTTGATTGCAGGTGCGATCGCAAAGGCCATCTACCCCGGCCGCCAAAGTGGCGGCATTCTAGGCACCCTGCTGCTGGGTATTGTGGGAGCTTTGATCGGGGGTAGCCTGTATACTCTGCTCACCACAGGAACGCTGGCTCTGACCGCTGCCGGATTTAGCCTCGGGGGAGTCATTCTCTCAGTGGTTGGCGCGGTTATTGCGCTTTGGCTCTACTATGCCTTTGCCCGCAGAGCCTACTAGAAGCCCCATTCTTCTTCTAGACATCTTTTGATGCGTCGAGCGTGAAGACTCTCCATCTCCTACCCACTGCCGTCTCCTAAAGGCAGTGGGATTTTTCATTGCTGGCGCAGGGGATGGGGCGGCGATAGTGGGCCTGTACTTCTGAGCCGGGTTAACCTGTGGCTGAGCTTTGTTTTGACTGATTGTGGTGGGTTAGACTATCAACCGCCTGTATCAGAACTTCGGGCTCTACGGGTTTTGAGAGGTGCTGCTGAAAGCCTGTTTGGAGGGCTCGCTGCTGGTCAAACTCCCCAGCATAGGCGGTCAGTGCGATCGCAGGCGTTTGGCCACCCTGTGCTGGCGGTAGCGCTCGGATTTGCTGGATCAGCATATAGCCATCGGTATCGGGCATGCCAATGTCGCTCACCAAAACATCGGGCTGATGCTGGGCTAAGGCAGTGATGGCGGCTTCTGCAGAGACGGCTGTAAACACCTTTGCCCCGGCCTGCTCTAGGAGAAAAGTAGTAAAGTCTCGGGTATCGGCATCGTCGTCTACTACCAAAACTCGAACACCTCCCAAGTTCAAGGAGGGTTGTGGCGGCTGAAAATCCTGGCTTTCCCTGGGCGGCAGCAGCATAAGCGGCAGCTTCACCGTAAAGGTAGCGCCCAGGCCCTCACCTGGGCTGTCGGCTCGAATGGTGCCGCCGTGCAGCTCAACCAGATGGCGCACAATGGCAAGCCCTAGCCCCAACCCACCAAACTGGCGCGTGGTAGCGCTGTCGGCCTGACGAAAATAGTCGAATACGTGGGGCAGAAAGTCAGGCGCAATGCCTTTTCCCGTGTCGCTAACCGTGATTTGGGCGAGGGTATGCTGGGCTATCTGATTGGGGTCGTGGGGACTGGGCGCTGCCTCTAAAAAGGCCCCCTGACGGGTGATCAAAGCCAGCTTCACCTCAACCTGGCCCCCAGGCGGCGTAAACTTCACGGCGTTGGAGAGCAAGTTCCACACCACCTGCTGCAGGCGAGTAGGGTCGCCCAGGACCATAAAAGAGGGCGCAGGCGTTGGCCGCACCTGCAATCCTTCGCTCCTCACGCCTGTCTCTCCGCTCTTTACGCCTATCTCCTCGCCCCTGATCTCAATTGACTTGGCTTCGGCGGCAAGCCGCACAGTTTCGATGGCGGCTCTGATGATCGGTTCCAGGTTGACCGGGATCACCGTGAGGCTAAGCTTGCCCCGCAGGATACGAGATACATCTAGCAAGTCTTCGATCAGTTCGGCCTGCAGCTTGGCATTGCGCTCAATGGTAGTTAGGGCCTGTTTTGTCCTGGCGGGGTCTAGGGTACTGGTCTGCAGCAGCCTAGACCATCCCAAAATGGGGTTGAGGGGCGATCGCAACTCGTGGGACACGACCGCTAAAAACTCATCTTTGACGCGATTTGCCGTTTCGGCCGCTTCTCGGGCGGCCTGTTCCCTGGCTAGCAGCCGTTCTCGTTCTGCTTCGACCTGTTTGCGATCGTCAATATCGGTAGCGGTGCCGTACCAGTAGAGGATCTGGCCCTGATCGTTCTTCAGGGGCACGATCCGGGCCAAGTGCCAGCGGTAGGTTTGATCAGCTCGCTTGAGGCGGCATTCTACTTCATAGGCTTCACCAGCCTGAATGGCTTTTGCTCTTTTTTCTGAGGTGGCCTGAAAATCATCAGCGTGAATGATATTGGCCCACAGCCCTACGCCCAGTTCCAGGTCATCAATGCCCGTGTATGTCTGCCACTGTTGGTTGTAAAACTGGACCTTGCCCTGGGCATCGTTTATCCACATCAATTGAGCCACTGCGTTGGCTAGGGTGCGGTAGCGATTTTCGCTCAGGCGGAGGTCTTCTTCTGCCTGCTTGCGATCGCTCATATTAACTAGCGAAACCAGCACCCGGTCATAGACTGCAGCCGCCGGAAAGGTAATGGAAAACCAGACATAGAGGCGCTGGCCCTGAAGGGTTTGCAGCACGGTTTCGGCGGCAAAGTGAGTTTCCCCAGCCGCGATAGACACCAGTTCTGCAATAAAGGCGTCCTGGGTTTCGGGCACGAAAATCTGGTGGAGAGAGCTGAGCAATTGCGTTTTATCCTGGGCCCCAAACAGATCCAGCGCTGCCTGATTAACGTCTCGCAAATGCACTAGCCCCATCGCCTCGCGCACAAATTCAGGATGCTCGGTAAAGTACTGCTGAAAGTCCTTCACCCCTGCCACCTTAAGCTGGTCAATTGCCGCTTTTACCTCGGTGAAGTCTTCTTCCCAAATGGGAACATTGACCGCCTCAAAGATGTAGCGATAACGCTGCTCCTGCGCCGCTAGCGCCAGGCCCGCCTGCTTGCGATCGGTAATGTCGAGAGCCGTGCCAAAGAAATTTACTGGCTGCCGCGACGCGCCTGCTCCAGCAAACTGCACTTGCCCGTTGGCCGATACCCAGCGCTCAGTGCCATCATCCCAAACTATGCGGTAGTCGCTCTCATAGGTGCCTAGCGATTGAGGCGCGAGGGCTGTCTGAATTGCGATCGCAACCTGCTCACGATCCTCTGGATGAATTCGCGCCATTACCCTAGACAGCGGAATTGATGCAGCCTCTGCAGGTTCACCCCAGATCTCCCGCATGCGCTCGTCTAGCTCCACCAAGTTGGTATGGAGGCTGTAGCGCCAGGTGCCAAGCCGCCCAACACGGGTGGCCAGCCGCGCCTGCTCCTCACTTTGGCGTAGGGCATCTTCAGCCTGTTTGCGTTCGGCCTCGACCCGCTTGCGCTCGGTAATGTCTGCACTAAAAACCGTTAGCCCATCGGGCGAAGGATAAACCCGGTATTCATACCAATGATTCCACGGGCTGTAAAAATGCTCAAACTGAACCGGCGTTTGCTCGTTGAGCGCCCGCTGAAGTTGGACATAAATCTCAGTGTTCACCGTTTCTGGAAAGAGAACCCACACACTTTGATTGAGAATAGCTTCGCGCTCTAGGCCAACAAGCTCACACAGGCGATCGTTGACATAGGTGAAGCGCCAGTTAGAATCGAGCCTGTAGAATCCATCATTAATGCTGGAAAGTACCGTTTCTAAACGGGCCTTTGCATCCTGCGCCTCCTCCTGGGCTGCTTCGCTGATAGACCGCAGCCGCTGCTCCCGGTACATCGCATTGCGGCATGATGCATTCAGCCCACTGATCAGCAGAGACGCCATCACAAACACCCCTAGGCGCAGTATGCTGCCCAACTCCGGCGTACTTAGAGGGTAGTAGGGGGAAACAAAGCCGTAGTGAATCGCCAGTGTAGACAAAACGGTCGCAACTAGGCCCGGACCCAGGCCACCATGCCAAGCGCTCACCATGACCGCTACAAAGAACAGTGCGGTTGGGGTTGGCTTTATCAGAGGCCCCAGGGCCAGACTGATCCCCAGCGCCACCGCAACGGAGAGCAGGGCTACGCCATAGGAAAACAGCCGGGTATTCCAGGTGACTTTTTTCCCCACTCTCAACGCAATCCTCCTATTAGGTATCTCCTGGCAGTTTCAACGCCAAAGCGACTGTAAACGCTTAACCAGAGAAAAAAACTCACCTATTTCCGTCAATTATGAGGCCTGTCATAACTGATAATCTACCTACCAACAGAAACCAGAATCTGTCTTAAGGGGGAGCGACTTTAAAAGACTCACTGTGCCTCCACAGCTTCCAACGTTCGCTACCCCCGATCAAACACCTGGGCTAGGAACGCCACAATCTCTGCCCAGGCCGCATCGGTCGCAACCGGATCGTAGCGGTAGCCATCATCCCGCATGAAGGTATGGTTGGCTTCATACAGCAGCGTTTGGTGCTGAATTTGAGCCTCCTCTAGCGCCTGCAAAATGCGCTTTCTGCCCTCCGGCGGTACGTGAGGGTCAAGCGTGCCAAAGAGGGTGAGGATCTGCCCCTTAATTTCACTCACCCGGTCAATCGTATCGGCCACTCCTCGCCCCAGTTTGCCGCTGTGGATGCCGGTGGGGTAGCAGCACACCGCCGCCTTTACCGCCCTTTGCAAAGCTGCCCGAAAGGCCAGATGCCCGCCAATACAAAAGCCCAGGCTGCCGATCTGATCGGGGGCAACCTGGCCCTCAGCCTGCAGCCAGTCCAGCACGGCCAAAGCATCGGCATCGTATTGGGCAATTTCAGTGCGCCGAGCGGCGTCATTGCCGCGCAGCCGTCCCAGGTCATCGGGGTCAATCGCGGTGCCGATGGGCTCTAGGCGAT
>JACVRP010000298.1 GCA_014534385.1 Cyanobacteria bacterium Co-bin13 | reverse complement strand
TCTGTTTGTCGATACCACCAACCGGATCGACATGGCCCTGGGGTCTGAGATCATCGACCATCTGCTGCGGCTGCCCCTGCGCTACTTCGACAAGCGCCCGGTGGGTGAACTCTCCAGCCGCATCAATGAGCTGGAAAACATTCGTCAGTTCCTCACCGGCACCGCCCTGACCGTGGTGCTAGACGCGGTGTTTTCCGTGCTCTACATCGTGGTTATGTTCGTCTACAGCTGGGTTCTGACCCTGGTGGCCCTGTCCACGATTCCGCTATTTGTGCTGCTGACTATCCTAGTTGCGCCCGTGGTGCGGCAGCAGCTCCGGACCAAAGCCGAGCGCAACGCCGAAACCCAGTCCCTGCTGGTGGAGTCGCTCTCAGGCATTCAAACGGTTAAAGCTCAAAATATCGAGCTCAAGACCCGCTGGAAATGGCAGGAGCGCTACGCTCAGTACGTCAGTGCTGGATTTAATACGGTGCTGACCTCCACCACCGCCGGATCAGCCAGCAACTTCCTCAACAAGATTTCAGGACTGCTGGTGCTGTGGGTCGGTGCTTACCTGGTATTGCAAGGCGAGCTCAGCCTGGGGCAGCTAATCGCTTTCCGCATTATTGCCGGGTATGTAACGGCCCCCGTTTTGCGGCTGGCCCAGCTCTGGCAAAACTTCCAGGAAACGGCCCTGTCCCTGGAGCGCCTCAGCGACATTATCGACCACCCACAGGAAGCCGACGAGTCCGATCAAAACCAGATCCCCATGCCAGAAGTGAAGGGGAACGTTAGATACGAGAATATCGCCTTCCGCTTTGCCCCCTCCGGGCCGCTGCAGCTGGTCAACATCAACCTGGAGTTTACCCAGGGCCAGTTTGTCGGCGTGGTGGGCCAGAGCGGTTCGGGTAAGAGTACGCTGATGAAGCTGCTGCCCCGGCTCTACGAGCCAGATTCGGGCCGCATCTTGATCGACAACTACGATATCAGCAAGGTCGAGCTGTATTCTCTGCGCCGTCAGATTGGCATTGTGCCCCAGGACAGCCTGCTGTTTGAGGGCACCATCCAGGAAAACATCGCCCTGACCAACCCCGATGCCCAAGCCGATGCCATTATCGAAGCGGCCACTACGGCCTGCGCCCACGACTTCATTATGGATTTGCCCCTGGGCTACAACACCCGCGTCGGTGAGCGGGGGTCGAGCCTGTCGGGGGGTCAGCGGCAGCGGATTGCCATTGCCCGTACCATTCTGCAAAACCCCCGCCTGCTGATTCTAGACGAGGCCACCAGCGCCCTCGACTACGACACTGAGCACCAAGTTTCAATGAACCTGAAGCGCTGGGCCCAGAACCGCACGGTATTCCTGATTACACACCGGCTCAACACGATCCAGCAGGCCGATGTCATTCTGGTGATGGACCAGGGCTCGGCGGTGGAGCAGGGCACCCATGCTGAACTGATGGCGCTCCAGGGCCGCTACTACTGTCTTTACCAGCAACAATCCAGTGGAGTTTGAGGACTTTTCGGCATGATTCGAATTAATGGCGCTCGCCCCGATGCGTCTGCGAATGGTCATAAAAACGGCAGTGGCAATGGCGACATTGTCATTAGCAGCCAGCCTTCGCGGGGCCAGGAAACTTTTGATAAGCCCGTCATTTTGCGTCAGTCGCCCCACTGGTCTAGAGCGGTGGTCTGGGGCATCATGAGTGTTACAGCAGCAACCTTGGGCTGGGCCTGCGTGGCTCAGATCGAGCAGGCGGTACCGGCTCAGGGCAAGCTAGAACCCGAAGGGATTGTGCAGCCCGTGCAGGCCCCTGTAGGAGGAGTGATCCAGACGGTTCACGTCAGCGAAGGGCAGGCGGTCGAGGCGGGAGATGTTTTGGTCAGCCTTGACCCGGAGACGACCCAGGCGCAGCTTGCGTCTCTAAAGCAGATCCGCGACAAGCTGCAGCAGGAAAACGCCTACTACCGGGCGCAGCAATCGGACAGTTCGAGTGCGCTGGCACCGGTTGACCTGACTCCCGGCATTGCCCAGCTCACCAGTAACCGAGCTGCCCTAATAGCCGAAAACGCCCTTTACCGGGCCCAGCTCAATGGTGACTACTCCGGAGCTTCTTTATCTCCTGAGGAGCGGCAGCGGCTGAGCACCTCTTTGGATGGCCTCAATTCTCGGCTCAGCATTGCTCAGCTAGAGGTAGACCAGCTGCAGCGCCAGCTCACCCAAGTGACAGAGCAGCTGGCCAATGCCCGCAGAGCCCTGCAGGTGCAGCAGGACATTTTGGTGCGAATTCAGCCACTCTATGCCAAGGGTGCGATCGCACAAATTCCCTACCTGCAGCAGGAGCAAGAGGTCAGCAACCGCCAGAGCGAAGTGAACCGCCTGGTGGAAGAAGAGCAGCGCATTGACCTGGCCATTGTCCAGGCTGAGGAGCAGGCCTACAACACCCTGATTACCTCTCAGGAAGACATCCAGACCAAGATCGCCCAGAACACGACCCAGATTGCCAACATCGACAGCCAGCTAACCAAAACAGCGCTGGAAAACGAAAAGCAGCTGCAGGAAGTCAGCAGCCAGATTGCTCAGCTAGAGCAAACTCTGCTGTACCAAGAGCTGCGGGCACCCGTTAGTGGCACCGTGTTTAACCTCAAGGCCAATAAAGCCGGGTATGTGGCCAACTCCACCGAGCCAATTCTAGAGATCGTGCCTGGGGATTCGCTGGTAGCGCGGGTCTTTATCACCAACCGCGACATCGGCTTCGTCCATCAGGGCATGCCGGTTGATGTCAGGGTAGACTCCTTCCCCTACAGCGAGTATGGCGACGTCAAGGGCACCGTAGTCAAGGTGGCCTCCGATGCGCTGCCCCCCGATCAGGTGTATCCGTTCTACCGCTTCCCGGTTGAGGTGGAGCTAGAGCGGCAGGCCCTTGCCCCCGATAGCAATGCCCTGCAGCTGCAGTCGGGCATGTCGGTCAGCGCCAACATTCGGACGCGCAAGCGCACCGTGATTGCCATCGTGACTGACCTGTTCGTTCGTAAGATCGACAGTCTGCAGTCGGGCGGTTAAAAGTAGGGTAAAAACGGAAGCGGAGGGATTTGAACCCTCGAGGGAAGGTTTACTCCCCTACCTCCTTAGCAGGGAGGCGCTTTCAACCTCTCAGCCACGCTTCCAGAAAGGCTTTAGTTAGTTTAGCAGGGGATGCCCCTGCTAAACCACTATTTGGGCACTTTTTTTGGGCTCTACTGAAGGGCTTTAAATTTAGAGGGCAATTGGGTTAGCGGATGGAGGGTGCGATCTCAGTCTCCAACTCCAGCGCCTCACTGCGCTTGCGGCCCATGTGGCTGGGAATCGCGCCGTAGATCACCTTACTTGTGGTGTCTGCAATCGCGTAGATGATCTGCCGGGTTACTGCGCCTCCAGCAGCGGACCATCAAGCTTCTTTACTTAAAACAACCCGTCCTTAACCTCACAATCAAAAGGTAGGAACAGTTGACTCAGCCTTCTATAGCGTTGAAGCGTCTGCTTTCTTTAGCCTCCGTCAAAAGTTAGAGGCGTCTATCTTTTGGTTTGTGCTGATAACCTTTGCAGCCTGAAAACCTCAGGGGTTTCTCCTTCTTTGAGACGGTTTCTCCCTTTCTCTGGAGAGGCTCTAGCGAAAAAAGCCCTGTCCCGTTAGCAGGAGGGTGTCGCCCCTGCAAGTTTCTATCCTGCAAGCAGGCCCCGATACAACGAGAAGCTAGCAAGAGAGAACCCCTATGACTGCCGCTCAACCCGCCGGAGACAATAGCCGCAAGATTCGCTACGCCGTTGTCGGCCTGGGCTGGTTTGCTCAGGATGCAGCGCTGCCTGCCTTTGCCAACACCGAAAACTCAGAACTGGTTGCCCTCGTCTCCGACGATCCCGCCAAGCTTAAAGAACTCAGCCAGCAGTACGGCATTCAGCACACCTACTCCTACGATGAGTACGAAGACTGCCTCACCAGCGGCGAAGTCGATGCAGTCTACATCGCCCTACCCAACCATCTGCACTGCGAGTACACAGTACGGGCCGCCAATCAGTCAATTCATGTCCTCTGCGAAAAGCCGATGGCTGTCACCGAAGAAGAATGTGAGCAGATGATTCGGGCCTGCGATAGCAATGGCGTGAAGCTGATGATCGCCTACCGACTGCATCTAGAGCCCGCTAACTTAGCAGCCGTAGAGGTTGTGCAGTCGGGGCAGATTGGCGAACCCCGCGTCTTCAATTCAGTCTTTTCCCAGCAGGTAGAATCAGGCAATATTCGTCTGCGAGAAGCCACGGGGGGGGGCACCATAGACGATATCGGCATTTACTGCATTAATGCAGCCCGTTATCTGTTCCAGGATGAGCCGATAGAAGTTTTTGCGACAGCGGCCAGCAAAGAAGAACCCCGCTTCTCCGAAGTCGAGGAAATGGCCAGCGCTATCATGCGGTTCCCGAATGAGCGGTTGGCCTCTTTTACAGTTAGCTTTGGCGCTGCTTCTACGTCTATCTATCAGGTCTTGGGCACCAAAGGCGATCTGCGCCTAGATCCGGCCTACAGCTATCAGGGCGAAATCAAGCATTACCTGACGATCGAGGGCGAGCAGCAGGAAAAAACCTTCTCCGACCACGACCAGCTAGCGGCAGAATTTACCTACTTCTCAGACTGCATCTTGCAGGACAAAGCCCCAGAACCCTCTGGCGCAGAAGGGCTGATCGATGTACGAATTATTCGAGCGCTATATCGGTCAATTGAAGAGGGTAGGCCAGTGGCAATCGAAAGTAGCAACCGAGACGCCCGCCCCACCACCCAGCAAGCTATCGAGCGCCCCCCCTCTCAAGAATCCCCCGATCTGATCCACGCCGCCAGCCCTGGCGGCCAGTAAGACCTCCGGTAGGGTGCGTTGTCGCCTTGGCAACAACGCACCGATTCGCGAGTGAACGCGATTTTTGACGAGAGCTATTCCGTCACGCGCTGCGATGACACACTCTACTAGACCGAAACGGTTAAATCTAAACCCATGCCAATGCACCTGCACAGCCCCGAATTTTCATCAGGGGGCTACATTCCGTTCAAATACACCTGCGATGGCGACAATAT
>JACVRP010000408.1 GCA_014534385.1 Cyanobacteria bacterium Co-bin13 | reverse complement strand
TCAGCTAGACAGCGGCGTGCATCGAGCCGAGGCCCACCGCTTCTACTTTCGAGAAGGGCTGGTGATTACGTCATTTCACTTCGCCAAGCCGCTCCAGGGCTAACCCTGGCCGTCTGACGATTTGCTGCCGGGGTGATGAACTTCGCGGTGAGGCTGCAGGGAGTGGGGTTTTTCTAGGCCGTGGGCTTCCATCAGGGCCTGGTTGCCCATAATCTCCCTAGCATCTCCGTCAGCAATAACTCGGCCATCGTCGATCAGCAAAACGCGATCGCACACCTCCAGCACAAACTCCAGGTCGTGGGAGGAAATCAGCAGGGTTTCGGGGGCCTGCTGCAAAAAGTGAATCAGCCGCCGCCGAGTCCGCAGGTCTAGGCTAGCGGTGGGTTCGTCGTAGAGCAAAATGCGGGGCTTCATGGCGAGCAGACCTGCGATCGCAACCATTTGCTTTTCCCCGCCCGAAAGGTGATGGGGCGGTCGGTTTGCCAGCCGCTCTAGGCCCGTTAGCGCCAGGGCCTCCTGCACCCGCGCCTCTACCTCAGCGTCATCTAGACCCATGTTTTGCGGTCCGAAGGCCACGTCTTCTGCCACGGAGGCCGAAAAGAGTTGGTCGTCTGGGTCTTGAAACAGCAGGCCCACCTCCGGCCGGAACTGCCCTGGCTGCACCCGCTCGTCAAACAGCCAGATCTCCCCACTAACTGGGGTTAAAACCCCGCACAGCAGCATAAACAGCGTTGTTTTGCCGCAGCCATTGTGGCCGATGATGCCTACCCGCTCTCCGTCGGCAATGTGCAGCGAAACGTTGTCTACTGCCCTGGGGCTTTCGGGGTAGGAAAAGCTGAGAGCTTCAGTAATGATGGCAAGCGACTGCCCAGTGGCTGCGGCAGCCCCAGCGGCAGCCGTCGATGGCACAAAGGTTGAACTCATAGCCCTGACAGCACCACCTCGGCCACCACAAAACCCACCGCCAATGCCAGGGTTGTTCCCGTTAGCGCCCAGCCCGTTTTGTCAGGTACCTGCTGCCTTGTCCCGGCTGGTTTGACGGGTGACTGTGGCGTACCATATCCCCGCAGCCGCATAGCTTTGTAGACCCGCTCTGAGCGCTCGTAGCTGCGAATCAGCAGGGTGCCAATCAGAGACGCGAGCTGCTGCTGCACGCGCCCATCTAGCCGCAGCCGTCGCTGGCGCGTCTGGCCAAAACCCCGTAGCCGCATAGCTTGCTGCATGGTTGCCAGGGTATCGGCAATTTCGTAGAGATAGCGGTAGGCCAGTAAGGTCATGTCGGTCAAAATCGCAGGCAGCCCCAGGGAACGCATAGCCTTAATTAAACTTAGAAATGGGGTGGTTCCTAACAAAATAAAGCCTAATGTCAGAATTGACAAAAATCGGCCTAGCACCAGCCCCATGCTCTGGAGCCCTTCCTGGCGCACCGTTAGCCAGCCCCACTGCCACAGGACAGTCTCTCCCGACGCCAGCGGCAGCACCAGCACCACCGTCAAAATAAACAGGCCCGGATAGCGCAACCGTTGCCCCAGGAACGAAACCGGCAGCTGCGACAGCCCGTATAGAATTGTTGTAACCGCCAGCATGGGCAGCAGCAGCGCCAGATGCCGCACCGCAGCAAAGGCAAACATCAGGGCAAACAGGCTGATTAGCTTTTGCCGGGGCAGCCAGTGGTGAATCGGCGATGCCAGCTGAATGTAGGCCTCTTGATGACTCAGGATCACGGTTTACCTACACCTTCTAGCAGCTCTGGCTTGACCCGCTGCAAAAACAGGACCAGCGTTGCGGTAAAGGTTCCTTCGATCACCATTAGCGGGATGTGGGCAATCGAAAGAGCCGTAATCGCTGCCTGCTCTGTGGCCGCATCAAACCCGGAGGGAATGGTTGTAATGACCAGAACAAAAAAGACCAGGGCTGCCAGGCCCAACCCCAACGCCCCGCCCAAAAAGGCAAACAGTCCGGTTCCCCAAGTACCCGGTAGGGAGCGGCCCAGAGAATGGCGTAGCTGGAAAATGTGGTAAGCCAGCAGCGCCGGAATTCCCATCATGGTGGCATTTACCCCCAGGGTAGTCAGGCCGCCGTGACCGATAATCAACGCCTGAAAGAACAGCCCAATGAGGATCGCTGGAAAGGCAAAGTAGCCCAGAACAACGCCCATCAGCCCATTCAAAATCAGGTGAATGCTGGTCGGTGGAATGGGAATATAAATGGAAGATCCGACAAAAAATGCCGCCGTCAGCAGCGACGCTTTGGGAATTTCTGCGGTTGGGTCGGATTTGCGGTTGATTTGACGCAGGGAGTACCAGGTGGCTAGACCTGCGATCGCATAGCCCCCCGCACTCACCTGAACCGGCAAAATACCATCGGGAATGTGCACTAGCGCTTGCCCCTTGAAAAGAACAGCGCCGTGCCGATAAAGCCCCAGATCACCGATCCAACCATAATGCCCTGCTGCACCGGAGAAGGCCTGCCCGCAGACTGAGCCGCCCCAGGACGAGCAGGCACCACCGCACTGCCGGGGTTGGCTTCGTTGCTACCCGGCCTAGAGCCGTCGCCCGCAGTCGCTATGGCTGCGGTGTCTGTCAATGGAATGGTAATAACGCTGCCGTGACCGGCCTGACGTACAGTCGCCTCCCAATTCCCGGGAAGCGTTGAATCGGGTGTAAACAAGAATCTCCCCTGGTCGTCGGTAGTGCCCTCAAGCCAGGGCTCTGACGGATCCTCCGGTGAGTACACCAGGATCTGGGCACCCACCATCGGCTCACCGTTGTCGTAGGCGGCCTCCAGCTGAATGCTGTTAGCGGCCTGGTAGTTGAGCACGGCTCCGTGGGCCAGGGCTGGGGCAGCTCCCGCTGCCGCCCCAAAACACCCCAAAACGATTGGTATTACACGTCTCATGCCGTCAAGTTTGTCTCTTCACAGTGGCCCTCGCCGACATGGCCAAGGCTGGGCAATATTTCTAGGAGCTGCTGATACTCAGCTGGGTCAAGGCGTTCACTGAGCTGCTGACTATCCGCTTCGACCCGGCCATTTTCAGCCAGGGCTGCAAACGGGTCAAAGCCCAAAGCGCCGGTATTGATCTCATCATCGGAGGCCGCTTCGCCGTCGCCAAAGAGGTGATCGAAATGGAAAGTAGCCTCCAGATCAGCCTCATCGTCGCTGGCTAAAATGCCTTTGCGCTCATCGCCAACAAAGTCGCCACAGGTAAACGCAAGCTCCTCAGACAGTTTCAGGACAAAGGGAAGGGTCTGCCCATCGCGAGTCGCCGTGCCCTGCATGACTATAGAATAGCCCTGGGCTGGACCTTCAGGAGCCCCGACCATCTCCCAGGATAAGGCGTTGTAGCGGCCCTCTGGAGCTTTGACCTCAGCAACGGTGATCGGATCTGCACCCTCATCACCCTCAGCCAAGTCCACGGTAACGGGCTCTGCCACCGAAACGGTCTCTTGGGCGCTAATCTCTTTGGTCGCCTGGGGATCAAAGGGCGGATCGGTTTGATGGGCGGCGATGTTGGCCAGCGTCACGTAGACGTGGTCAAACTCCATCTCCCATCCGTCGCGGGTCGTAAAGCCTTCGCGCACAAAGTCTTCGCCGTTGGCTCGAACGATTAGAGTCCCTTCCCCTGCAGTTCCAGAT
>JACVRP010000468.1 GCA_014534385.1 Cyanobacteria bacterium Co-bin13 | reverse complement strand
TAAAAAAGTCCCTGCCAGAGCAGAACACTTGCAGGGCACACACACGCAGTTTTCATTCACTAGGAGAGTAGCACAAGATGTCTGGCAATGTGCGGTCTTTACCAAGCTTCTACACAGTACTCACACCGGCAAACATCCCTCACGCCGGCTCTAGCTGAGCCTGGCTACTCGCCTAGGCACTAGTAAGGCTGGTTATACCGCTGCTGGGCAGGCAGTTGCGCTGGAAGAGTCTACCTGGCCAGCTTAATCTGTCCTAATTCATGACCTTTTTATCTAGAGTGTCGTCTGCCCTATGGCTGATCCCACAAAAACCCTTTGCCCGTACTGCGGTGTCGGCTGCGGCCTGGAGGTGCTCCCGCCAGCCCTACCGAAGCGCCCCACTCACCGTGACAGTGCTGGCAACCCTACCTGGCAGACTCGGGGAGACCGCGCCCATCCTTCTAGCAAGGGGCAGGTGTGTGTCAAAGGGGCGACGGTCGCCGAATCTCTAGATAAAGACCGGCTCAAGTATCCAATGCTGCGGGAGTCTTTGGATCAGCCCTTTCGCCGGGTTTCCTGGGAAGAAGCGCTGCAAACCTTAGTAGATCGAATTCAGCAGGTGCGGCAAACCCTGGGGCCAGACGGCATCTGCCTATATGGTTCGGGCCAGTTTCAGACCGAAGATTATTATGTGGCCCAGAAGCTGCTCAAGGGCTGTTTGGGCACCAATAATTTCGATGCCAACTCTCGGCTTTGCATGTCCTCAGCCGTAGCGGGCTACAGCCAAACCCTGGGCTCCGACGGCCCACCCTGCTGTTATGACGATCTAGAGCTGACTGACTGCGCCTTTTTGATCGGCACTAATACGGCAGAGTGTCACCCCATTGTCTTCAATCGGTTCAAGAAATATCAGAAGAAAAACCGCAGCGTTAAGCTCGTTGTCGTGGATCCTCGACGCACGGAGACTGCCAGCTTTGCCGACCTACACCTGGCCATTCGGCCGGGCTCAGACATTACCCTGCTCAACGGCATTGCCCACCTGCTGCTGCGGTGGCGGCGGATCGACACCGCGTTTATTGAGGAATGCACCCAGGGGTTTGCAGCCTACACGGAGGTGCTGCGCCATTACCACCCTGATCTGGTAGCTGAGCATTGCGGCATCCAGGTAGAAGATTTAGAAACGGCAGCTCATTACTGGGCCGATTCTGAGCGGGTTTTGTCGCTCTGGTCGATGGGGCTGAACCAGTCATCGGAGGGTACTGCAAAGGTCTGTAGCCTGATCAACCTGCACCTAATGACCGGCAACCTGGGTAAGCCGGGTGCCGGTCCCTTTTCCTTGACCGGCCAACCCAACGCCATGGGCGGTCGAGAAGCTGGTGGTTTGGCCCATCTGCTGCCCGGCTACCGCAGCGTCAAAGATCCCGCCCACCGGCAGGCCGTTGAGCAGGCCTGGCGGCTGCCTCCGGGCAGCATTGCTGCGGAACCGGGACTGGCTGCCTGGGAAATGATGCTGGCGCTGGAGCAGGGCCAGGTGGGGCTTTTTTGGGTTGCAGCCACCAATCCGGCTGTCAGTATGGCGGACCTGGAGCGCACCAAGGCGGCCCTGCGAAATTCGCCCTTCACCGTCTACCAGGATGCTTACTACCCCACAGAAACGGCGGCCTTTGCCCATCTGCTGCTGCCGGCAGCCCCCTGGGGTGAAAAAACTGGGGTAATGACAAATTCTGAACGCACGGTCAGTCTCTGCTCTGCCTTTAGAGCGCCCGTGGGGGAGGCCCGGCCAGACTGGGCTATTTTTGCAGAAGTTGGCCGTCGCTTAGGGTTTGAACGGCAGTTTGAGTTTGCTAGCTCGGCTGAGGTCTACCAGGAATTTGTGCAGCTGACGCGCGATCGCATCTGTGACATGAGCGGTATCAGCCATCAGCGCCTGGCCCAACTGGGGCCCATCCAGTGGCCCTGCCCCGCTGCCGAAACGCCGGCTATGGCGGCCGCCAAGCATGACAAGCGGCTCTACACTGACCTGCGGTTTCCTACCCCCAATGGGCGCGCCAGGTTTGTGCCCTTCTATGAAAAGGGACTGGCCGAGCCGCCCGATCCCGACTACCCCTTTGTGCTCACCACCGGTCGTCTCTACGGCCACTGGCATACCTTGACCCGTACAGGGCGGATTGAAAAGACTCAGGCGCTGCACCCGGAGCCTTTTCTAGAAGTTAATCCTAGAGATGCCCAGCGGCTAGAGATGCAGTCGGGGGAGTGGGCAGAGGTGCGATCGCGCCGGGGCTGCCTGCGGCTTAAGGTCCTGGTAACCCAAAACATTCGGCGCGGCACGGTGTTTGTCCCGATGCACTGGGGCAGCCTCTGGGCTGAAGACGCTGAGTGCAACCGGCTCACCCATCCCGAACGCTGCCCGATTTCCCTGCAGCCCGAGCTAAAAGCCTGCGCTGTTCAGGTTGTTCCTCTCGCTAGGCAGAAACCGCCCCAGCAAAAGACGGACGCCGCTATCGAAATTATGCAGAATAACGCTTTGCTAGAGTCCTCCCCATCGACTATGCTCACAGAGGTGCTGCAGCACTAATTAGGGGAGGATCCATGCCCATTTGGGTACGTCGGTTTACTAGGGAATTTGAGGATAACGCTTTTCTAAAGCGTCTCGGTCAGTTTGAGGGTGTTGTCTCAAAGGTATTGTCCTTGGCTATGGTCGGGGTGATCTTGGTCATCATCATCGATCTGTTTATCGTGCTGGCAGCGGCCTTGAGAGTTTCTCCTGAAAATGGCTTTTTTGGGGCAACCCTGAGTCAGGTTTTTGGCCTGTTCCTCAGCGTGCTGATTGCCCTGGAAATTTTGGAAAATATCACGGCCTACCTGAAGAAGCACGTCGTCCAGGTAGAGCTTGTCATTGCAACGGCATTAACGGCCGTGGGCAGAAAGCTGGTCATTGTGGATCTAGAGAAAGTCACCGGTACCAGCCTTATTGGCTTGGCCGTTGCCGTCTTTGCGCTGTCCATCAGCTACTGGATTATCCGCACCAGCCATCGATCGTAGCCAAGGCTAAGCGTAAAATCCTCCTAATGGGGGTCCACAACTGGAGTTTGCTTAAGGAAAAGCTTTAGATTTTGAAGCGGACCGGCATAGCTTAAGCTTTGGCTTTATGT
>JACVRP010000034.1 GCA_014534385.1 Cyanobacteria bacterium Co-bin13 | reverse complement strand
GGGCCACCTGCGGGGATTGTTTCTAGGGTCGGTGAGGCGTGGGGTGCGATGGCCCCAGAGATCTGGTCATTGACCGTCGCATCTTGGGTAAGCGTCATAGGGGTTAGGCCAAACGGCAGCGCATACCTCCATTGTGTTACAGAACTTTATAGATGGGATGAGTCTAGGTCTTCTAAGGTCGAGACCAGGGCGGATTTTGGCAGCTGGCTTCCCAGCCCAGGATGGCGGCTTTGCGATCGCATCCCCAGCGATAGCCCCCCAACTCCCCCGATTCTCGAATCACGCGATGGCAGGGAATCAGGTAGGCAACGGCATTGCTGCCGATGGCGGTGCCGACAGCGCGGGCGGCCGTGGGGCGACCGATGGCGGCGGCGATGGTTTGGTACGTGGCGAGGTGGCCTGGCGGAATGCTCAGCAGGGCGCGCCAGACCTGAAGCTGAAAGTTGGTGCCTTTGACGAGGACGGTTAGGGGAGGTAAGGAAGATGGAGACGTTAGGGAAGGGGGGGAGAAGATGCGATCGCACGCCGCCTGGGTTGCCGCCGGATCTTCAACTAGGCTAGCTTTAGGCCACTCCTGCCGGAGCTGCTGTTCCCCGAGGGATTTGTCAGGGCCCTCTAGAAATTTCAGGCTGCAAATGCCGCGCTCGGTAAGGGCGATTAACGCGGTGCCAAAGGGCGTGCTGTGAAGGCCATAGCGAATTTCTAGCCCCGCTCCCCCGGCTTTGTACTCCCCTGGTGACATGCCTTCCACCGTGACAAACAGGTCATGGAGCCGTCCGGGGCTAGAGAGGCCCGCCGCTAGCGTTGCGTCTAGCAGGCTTTTGGAGTGGGCGATGGTTGATTTGGCATACTCAACCGTGAGGTACTGCAGAAACCGCTTGGGGCTGATGCCCGCCCAGCGAGTAAACAGTCGCTGAAAATGGTGTTCGCTTAGGTGAACGTGCTGGGCAATGGTAGCTAGATCGGGCTGCTGCCGGTGGTGCTGCCGGATAAATGCGATCGCCTGGGCAATGCGGTCGTAGTCCTCTGAACTCTGAGGGATCAATTCAAGCTGGTGAGCCATGTCGAACCATTAGCGCCCTACTCTTGTCACAGTAGCCCCGAACGCTCTCTCCATCCACCCGTTTCTTGCTGAGCCAGCCCCGATAGGCTGCCAGATGCTCAACTCACCAGAGCATTTACACTGGTCACCACTGGCGGTAATAGCGGTCTTCGACGTAGTACTTGAGCTGGCGGGCCATGCGGCGGAGCCCCTGTTTTTCGTCGTCGCGGATAAAGGGCAGAAACAGCCGCGACAGCAGGCCCGAGATGCGCTCCCGGTGAATATATTTAGTGCGGTTGGGGCCGAGATCCTCTAGCTCAAAGACGTGCTCGGTTTTTAGGCCAGGAACTTTAGAAATCCAGCGCAGGCAGCGCTCTGGTTGAACCAGAGTAATCGTGGGCTGAAATTCATTCTCGTCGTCATGTTCTAGTCGCCGTAGGGAGAGCAGCACGGCATGGCCTTGCCGGAAGGGGCGGCGGGGATCGATGTCAAACAAAAAAGTATTCCAGCGGTGCCACTCATCTTTGTGGATCAATGCGTCCCAAACTTCGAAGCGAGGGGCATTGATGTCGATTTCGGCGTAGAAACTGGGCATCGGACTGAGTCGGAGGTGGATGCGAAATGGCAGGCCCAAACCGGCGCAACCGCAACCGTACAGGAGGAACGGATCTTAAACCAATCATCACACACACTGGGAAAACCCTGGCCCATCGGTGGCCTAATCGGCATAACATTTTCTTAAGTCATTAACCGTTGTGGCTGAGGTAGCCCCTCGACCCCTGCCCACCCTAGGCAGCTTGCATACAGGACATATTCATGGTCAACCTCACTCCCAACTCTAGCTACAGCCTCACCCTTCGCCTCAAAATTCCCAATCAGGCCGGAATGCTGGCCAGAGTCGCTCAAGCTATTGGCGAAGCCGGGGGGGTTTTGGGAGACTTAGACGTGGTCAGCCGCAGCCGCAAGTCCCTGGTGCGTGATGTAAATGTCGATGCCTTTAGCGAAGAACATGCTGAGGGAATCGTCAATGCAGTCCGCGCTATCAATGCGGTTGAGGTGTTGGAGGTGTGCGATCGCACCTTCAAAATCCACGAAGGCGGCAAAATCAGCGTTGAAAGCAAGCTGAACCTGACCAACCAGGATGATCTGGCAATGGCCTACACCCCAGGTGTCGGCCGGGTCTGTGTAGACATCGCTCAAAACCCAGATCGGGTCTATGACCTGACGATTAAGTGCAACACCATCGCCATCGTCACCGATGGCAGTGCCGTGCTGGGTCTAGGCAACCTCGGCCCCGCTGGTGCCCTGCCTGTGATGGAGGGCAAAGCGCTGCTGTTTAAGAAATTCGCTGAACTCGATGCCTTCCCGGTCTGCCTCGACACCCAGGACACCGACGAGATTGTGGAGACGGTCAAGCGCATTGCTCCCGTTTTTGGTGGCGTCAACCTGGAGGACATCAGTGCTCCCCGCTGCTTCGAAATCGAGGCCCGGCTGCGACGCGAGCTGGATATCCCGGTCTTTCACGACGATCAGCACGGTACCGCCATTGTCACCCTGGCGGCTCTGGTGAATGCCCTAAAGCTGGTTAATAAAGCCATGACCAGCATCAAGATCGCAATCAATGGGGCCGGGGCGGCGGGAGTTGCGATCGCACGTCTCCTGCAAAAAGCTGGAGCTAGCAACATCATCCTCTGCGACTCCAAAGGTATCCTCTCCCATGAGCGGGCCGACCTAAACGACCAGAAGCGCGAGTTTGCCGTCGAACAGTCTGGCACGTTGGCCGATGCCATGCAGGGCGCAGACGTATTTCTGGGCGTCAGCGCGCCTGGTGTGGTCAGCGTGGAAATGGTTGAATCGATGGCCAAAGACGCCATCGTTTTCGCCATGGCCAACCCCATCCCAGAGATCCAGCCTGAGCTAATCAACGATATTGCAGCGGTTGTGGCGACAGGTCGCAGCGATTATCCCAACCAGATCAACAACGTGCTGGCTTTTCCCGGCGTGCTGCGGGGGGCGCTCGACTGCCGCGCCCAGGCGATTACGACTGCGATGTATCTAGAGGCAGCTTATGCGATCGCATCGCTGGTCAGCCCCGACGACCTCAATGAAGAGCACATCATCCCCTCCGTCTTCGATGAACGCGTTTCGAGTGCGGTCGCAGCCGCCGTCAAACACGCCGCTCGTGTCGATGGGGTAGCCCGAAAATAGCTAAGAGGGAGGAGATCGGAAAACAGCGTCAAGCGGGCTGCTTTTCTCCTGCCGCTTCCTCCTCTCTTCTCCCTTCCGTACTAAACTACCCCTGTAGCAACCCAACAGGCAGGTCCCCGTGCTAGACGAACAGGCGAAGAAAACCCTCCTCCGCAAAATTCCCCACGGCCTTTATATCTGCGGGGTTAAAGACGGCGAAGACATGAACGGCTTTACCGCTAGCTGGGTCATGCAGGCATCCTTTCAGCCGCCCCTAGTAGTAAACTGCGTCAAAAACGACTCCACCTCCCACGCCATGATTAAAGCTAGCGGCGTCTTTGCCCTGAGCTTCTTAGAAGCTGGGCAAAAGCAGCTGGCCCAGAACTTCTTTAAACCCCTGCGCCGGGTCGGCAACAAATTCGAGGACATCGAATTTTACGAAGCACCCGAAACCGGCTGCCCAGTCATTAAAGATACCTTGGGCTACGTTGAATGCCGGGTCGTAGGCTCGGTCGAACACGGCGACCACACCGTTTTTGTTGGAGAAGTCGTCGGCGCGGCCCTCCACCGCGAAGGCGATCCGCTGCTGCTAGAAAGCACCGGCTGGAACTACGGCGGCTAATCAACGTTCAACTTGTGGGACATAACTTGGGCAGTGCCCATCCCACCCCTACAAGAAGATTTCGTAGGATGGTCAAAGCAAAGCGTGCCCATCAATGTATTACACCTCCAAAAGATGAGCACGGGCTACCACCCTTTGCCCATCCTACGAGCCTAATTCAGGGCATTTCAGTCCGACCCGTGTAGATTCCATGCCTCTAATCAAAGTTCAAACCTCCATTGATTCTCCCGACAAGACCCAGGTTGAGTCGCTGCTAAAGTATCTCTCTGCCAGCTTGGCTAACCACTTGAGTAAGCCTGAGTCCTATGTCATGACCACTTTTGAAGCGGGCATTCCCATGACCTTTGGGGGTACGGCTGATCCAACCTGCTATATCGAGGTCAAAAGCGTTGGCACAATGGGCGGCAGCCGCACCAAAGCCATGAGCCAGGATTTTTGCACCCAGATCGAAGCGGCTCTGGGGGTACCTCAAAACCGCATATATATAGAGTTTGCTGATGCTGCTGGGCTCATGTGGGGCTGGAACGGCTCAACCTTTGGCTAATTCTCAAAAGGGCACGTCGCTATCTGGGCCGAAATAGGGCGGCGCAGAGTCTGCCGGGTCGGTCGGTTTTGGGGAGGAAGCCTTTCCGGTTGTTTCGTCGTCCGCGCTCACGACTTGACCATTAAAAAATTGGGCAAAGCTTTTGACTGCCCGCTCAAAATCACTCTCGATCGGCATGTCGGCTAGAGACGGCGGCTGAGGCACCGAAGGCATTGAGCTGCTGAAAACGGCAGGCTCGGGGCTTAAGGGAGGCGCTGGTGGAGCCCGATCAATCATGGTTTCGCCCGTCCAGCTCGCTTCAGTAGGGGCCTCTTCCCGCGTTATGGGTGAGGCTGGGAGAGGGGGTGGGGAGGGCGGCGGTGAGTTGGCTGGCACCGCTCCAGCAGCAGGCGGCGAGTCTTCTGAGGAGCCGCTGTCGGCCATGACCTCCAGAGAAACTTTCACCTTCTGCTGCGTGACCTGCTGAAACGCCTCTTCAATATTGGTGATGCGGCCCTGAGCCATTTTAAACAGGGGCTGAGAGTTGATGCCAATTCGAGCAGTTTGGCCGTTGAAGGCTAAGAGGTTCCCCTGCTGCTGCATCAGGGCGCGCGTGCCCAGCGGCTGTAGGACGGCGACGATTCGCTGCCAGAGCTGGGCTAGATCGGGAGTGGGTGCAGGTGATGGGGAGGGTGCGGAAGATAGGGGAGGTGAGGAAGGTGGAGAAGATAGCGGCGGTGAGGAAGATGGAGGGGGTAAGGGAGAGGGCGTTGCGACCGGGGGAGGGGCTACGGGCGCAGGGGGTGGGGGTGAAGGCAGATCTGCCGGGGGCGCTGCTGGGGTAGGAAAGGCAGCGCTTTTCGCCTTGTCGTTGGTAGGAGCCGGTTTACTGGGGAGCGGAGGGCTGCTAAAGGCGGTTTTGGTTAGGGCGGGTGCGGCTGCCTGGCTGGCCAGGGTAGAGGGCAGCAGGCCCATCAGAGTGACTTCTAACCATAGACGGGGCTGGGTGGTGTTTCTGACCTGCACTTCAGCCGCCCGCAGGTGTTGCTGTCCGGCTAAAATCATCCCCAGCTCTAGGGCTTGGGCAAATTCCTGCATCTCCGCCCAGGTGGCAGGGGTAATTGCGACTAGATCCTGACGGTTCCCGGCGGTCTTAGCGATCAGCAGGTCTCGGTAAAACCCGGCCAAATTTTGCAGCACAATCAGGGGTTCTCGGCCCCGGTCCATCAGCTTGCGGACCTGGTCGAGAACAGCGGCTCCGTCATCGGCTGCGATCGCACGCACCAGATCCAGCAGATCTCGCTCGGGCACTGCCCCCACCAGATCCCAGACCTTCTCAGCAGTGATGGGTGGCTCCAGCAGGCTGAGCTGGTCTAGCAGGCTCTCCGCATCCCGCAGCCCGCCTTGGGACACCTGGGCTACCAGCCGCACCGCTTCCTCCTCAATCGAGATGCCCTCGTTGCCTGCAATCAGCTTCAGGTGCCCCACCATCTCTTCCAGCGGAATCCGCCGGTAGTCAAATCGCTGACAGCGAGAAATAATTGTAGGCAAAACCCGCTGCGGGTCAGTCGTCGCCAGCACGAAGACCACCCGCTCTGGCGGTTCTTCCAAGGTTTTTAGCAGCGCATTAAAAGCTGCCACGCTGAGCATGTGGCACTCGTCGATCACATAAACCTTGTAGCGGCACTGAACTGGGGCAAACTGGGCTCGCTCGATCAGTTCTCGAATGTTGTCAACGCCGGTATTGCTGGCGGCGTCAATCTCGACGAAGTCAAGGGCCGAGCCGTTGGTAATGGTGCGGCAGATTTCACAGGTGCCGCAGGGTTCAGGCGTAGGGCCAGGGTGGCTGATGCAGTTGAGGGATTTGGCTAGAATGCGGGCGCTAGAGGTTTTGCCGGTGCCACGGGGGCCACAGAATAAATAAGCCGGGGCGATCCGCCGCTGCTCTAGGGCATTGGAGAGCGTGGTTGCGATCGCACTCTGCCCCACCAGCTGAGCAAACGTCTGGGGCCGATACTTGTGGTGCAGCGGTTCGTAGGCCATGCTTCTACGATAACCTGCCAGAAGCCCCCTGACCGCATGTACTATCTAGATGGGCCAACCCTCTGGAAACTCAATAATCAAGGTGTCGGCTTCATTAGGATTGTCAGGGCAACAGCCCCGACTAGGATGAACTGAACAAAGCGCCTTTTGAGCCAAAGCTCTAACTTTTTCGACAGCTGCTGAAATTTCCCGCTGATCTGAGTTTGCCCTAGCGGGAGAATTAGACCTTGGCTGAGCCCCCGTCAGCTCCGCAACCGCCGTTTCTGAGTCGGGCACGTAGCCCCGAAAATAGGCAAACGCCAGCTCCCGAAAGAGCCCCTTCAAATGCTCCGGCAGGGCATTCTCAACCTGAACCGGGGGCTGATACTGGTCAATTAACTGGCCCATTGCATGGGCAATCACGGTATTATCGTCTCTCGTTGTCGGGTGGTGCCCCCTCAAATCCAGCCAGCGCGCCTCAAATGCCTGCATACCCCTTAACATCGCTAAACCCTGCCACTATGGATACCGGGTAGTGCTGATGGGGAACCCCAAAACCCTGTTGCTGTTGTATTTGACCCCAGCATTCCCAAATCCCTGCACCTGTATAGCGTTTTCATCGGTAGCAACATATCTTATGCCAGCCAAAATTCAGCGGATTTACACCGACGGAGCCTGCTCCGGCAACCCTGGCCCCGGTGGCTGGGGCACGCTCATCTGCTTTGAGGATGGAGCGGCCCACGAGCTGGGCGGCGGAGAGCGCCAGACCACCAATAATCGAATGGAGATGCAGGCTGCGATCGCAGGGCTAGAATTTCTCATCAGCACTGGCCAGACGGCTCCCGTCAGCCTCTATACCGACAGTGAGTATGTCCTCAAGGGCATTACCCAGTGGATCAAAGGCTGGAAAAAGCGTGGCTGGGTTAATTCTGCCAAAAAACCCGTTCTCAACCGCGACCTTTGGGAAAGGCTTGACACCCTGACGACCGAGGCCAATCAGCAGCTAGAGCGGCCGGTGGAATGGCTCTATGTCAGAGGCCACACGGGCGATCCGGGCAATGAGCGGTGCGATGCGATCGCACGTGCCTTTGCAGCCGGTAGAGCAATCAAACTGCTTGAGCAGGTTTAGGGTATCGCCAGATAGGTTCAAGAGGCCATTATTCCTCGATACTATAAACGAATGAACCGCTGTGCCAGTCGAGGGATGCTGTGCTGCTGTCAAAAGGCTTTGAAGTAGAAATATACACCGGTACGCCCGACGGCACGGTCGTTGGGCTGTCCGATAAAATTGTGGCGGATCTAACTGGCTTCGTTCGAGAACCCGACAGCCGCAACGTCGAATACACCACTCCGCCCCTGGGCCGCTACGAACAGCTCCTGTGCGAGCTGGTGCGACCCCGACGGTTGCTGCGCGGCTATCTGGAGCAGCTGGGCAACTACACCCTGATTCCCGGCAGCACGCTGGCCCTTGATGGCAGCGATCGCTTCTATCGCTCCGATCCTGGCAATCCTTATCACACCTATATTGAGCAGACCTACGGCACCACCGTTGTTACCGCCAGCATTCATATCAACATTGGCATTGCCGACCCCGAACTGCTGATGCAGGCCTGCCGTCTCGTCCGGGTAGAAGCCCCCCTATTTCTGGCCCTAACGGCCTCTTCTCCCTTCCTCAACGGCCAAGCCACCGGCTACCACTCCACCCGCTGGCAGGTGTTTCCCAAAACACCCCCAATCGTGCCTCTGTTTGAAAGCCATGCCCACCACATCCGCTGGATGGAGGAGCAATTGGCCGCTCAAACTATGCAGAACGTGCGCCACCTGTGGTCGTCGGTGCGGCCCAACGGGGACCGCCGTCCCTATAATCTCAACCGCTTAGAGCTGAGAATTTGCGATCTGGTGATTGACCCGATTGCGCTGCTGGCCGTCACCGCGCTGCTAGAGGCCCGGCTGCTGCAGCTACGCGCCAACCCTGGCCTAGATCCGCTGGAAATGAGTCAGCTCCCTGCCTCTACCCGTAACCAGGATCTGGTGACCCTAGCCGATGCCAACGAAATGGCAGTGGCCAAAAACAGTCTTGATGCCGAGCTGCGCCACTGGCAGGACGGCGAGCAGCTGCTGGCCAGAGAGTGGATTCAGAGGCTCTATGATGAGGTTTGGCCCACCGCCAAAGCCAACGGCATTAGCTGCTTCTTAATCCCGCTCAAGAAGATTTTGAGGGAGGGCAATGAGGCCCAGCGCTGGCTGCAGCAGGTTAACCAGGGCACTCCACCGCAGCAGGTGCTGCAGCATGCGATCGCATCTGCCCAACAGCAGGAAGCTCTGCTGGCCCAGGACGTGTGTGGAGCCTGGGTGGCTTAAGCTCTGCCGATGTCAGCCTTAGCAGACAAACTCAGGCGCTGAGACAGGGTAGGAGCTTGTTTTTCCCGGCCTCTAATCCTTGCTTAAGCAGAACTAATCAGAAGCCCGGGCGAATCAATAAAAAAATCTATAGCTCTTGGGCCAATCGCCTGTTCTGAACAACTGCCCGCGCGCACGATCCGTTAGTACGCCTCAAACACCCTATGCCTCAAGTTGTCCTAGTCAACCCTCTAATTCCGCCAAATACAGGCAATATTGCTCGTACTTGTGCAGCTACCGGCACTGGGCTACACCTGGTAGGTCCATTGGGTTTTGAGTTAAGCGATCGCTACTTAAAGCGAGCCGGATTAGATTATTGGCCCTACGTAGACCTGCAAGTACACAACCAGTGGGAAGACTTCCTCACCTGCCAGTCTCAAAAGGGTGGGCGGCGGCTCGGCTTCAGCACTTCAGGCGAGCTTAACTATATAGAGTTTAAGTTCCTCCAGGATGACTGGCTGCTGTTTGGTAGTGAAACCGAGGGGCTGTCAAAAGCGATGCTGGCGGCCTGCCACCAAACCCTCTACATTCCCATGGCACAGCCTGGAGTTCGCAGCCTCAATCTTTCGGTAAGTGCCGCCATAGCTCTGTTTGAAGCCCTGCGTCAGCTTGGGCAGCTGCCTGCTCGTCACCCCTAACTGAGGGCCGCTGAGCAGTCCCGCCATCAATTCAAAATACTGCGATAGGGTCAAGGTGATTTGGGGGCATACTGTCCCAGGGTCTGCTCTATACACATATAGTGATGAGAATTTGGCGAACTACCTGATGGCTTCAAAGACTAAAATTCGTCCTCTAAAGTGCCTTGAGGCAGGACTAGCCTGTTAATTTCTCCCTAAAAAGGGGAAATATCAAAATTTCAAGCCGAGAAGTTATTGAGAATACAAAAGCTGGCACTTATCGATAAGAAATTTCTATCGAGCAGCCGAGTTGTGAGATCAGATTCCGTTGGTTACTCCCAAAATAGGTTTCGTGTATCCTTAGCTACAGGCTAGGCAAGTGCCCTAAAATCAAGCCTTTTCAGCTTTTTTGTCACTCTCCATGAGGCCTTTGTTTTGAGGGGTTTCTATGCCCTTGACAGAAACTGGGAGAGCAGCAGACTATCTTAATCGTTCCTTTTCCCAGATCAAAAATCTGTGTTGACTAGGGAAAACTTCCCGATCCCCGCGAACTTTTCTGTGAATATGCACAAAGAGGAATAGGCATTGAAATTTTTGTTTCCTCGTGTAAACTTGCTTAAGTCGCTAGGGCGGGGTAATGTTACCTAGTCGTGGTTGTTCAAGTCGATTCACCCTCGTTCGAATGGTTTCTTACCGCAGTGCTAATCAGGCCCGTCGGGTGAACAGTTAGTCAAACGAATGTTCTGAAACAGTTGAACGCTGGTCTAATAGGAGGTCGTTCCTTGAAACGAGAAATTCCGCAAGAGCCTATGCCTGATTCACACTCATCCCTGTTGTCTTCAGCAGAGAGTGTCTGGCAAGGTTTTTCAGGAAGTCATCGCCGGGTCCGTACATCGGCAGCAATGCTGGGTTTAGCATTTTCGGTTGGAGCTTCGGGCACTCTACTGTCTCAAGTTGAAGGCGCAGCGGCTGCCGATGCTCCGGCAAATTCTTTTCTGCTAGCCGCAGCTCTGCCCCAGGCAGATCACCCAACCACTGGTGCTGCTTCTCAATCTGCCGTTTATCACACCGTCCAGGCGGGTGATAGCCTCTGGCAGATTGCCCAAGCCCATCGGGTTGATGTCCAGTCCATTAAGGCAGCCAATGGGATTTCGCCTGACGAAGTCATTAAGGTTGGGCAGGTGCTCCGAGTTCCTGCTAACGCTAGGCCTGTCGCGTCTCAGGTTGAAACCTCAGTAGCTGAGCCCGCCCCTCAACCTGTCTCTGACCTGGTTGCTTTAGCTCCGTCCAAGGAGCAGGTTGGTCAGCCTGAGGCTGAAACGCCAGCTGCTGCTAGTCTCTCTGAGGTTCAACCCACCAAGGCCACCTGGGCTGAGGCTGATGCTGCTCCATCCCTGGCTTCTGCAAGTCAGGCTGGAACCGAGGATCAGGCAAACTCTTTGCAGGCTGCCGCTTCAACCCCTCAGTCCGGCATTTCTGTGCCGGGTGTTTCTGGGCCTAGCACGTCCAGTCAGGCGCTTGAGCCGAGTGCAGACGGTGCTTGGGTTACTCGCTCCTTCGAATTCGAATCAGCTCAAGATTCAGCGGCTGTAGCTTCTTCAGCAACGACGACTGAAGCCACTCCTGTTCCGGAAGTAGCACCGACTGCGCCAACTGCGTCGGCAGCCCCGGCTGGAATCAAGAAATCTCAGCAAATTGCTGCGCTGTCCGAGCGGATTGAAGGAACCTCTGCCACGCAGCCTCTGTTACCGGTTGTGCCTGCGGCAGAGACCTACCGGGTCAAGCCGGGTGATACTCTATGGACCATTGCGTCCCGTTATGGTCTGCAGCCAGAGGCGTTGGTCGAAGCCAATGCAGTTCGCGATCCTAACGTGATTGTGGCGGGAGATGTCATTGAGATTCCCCAGCAGATTGCTTCTGCTGATGCGATCGCAACCCCCTCAATTGGCTCTGCGCCTGCCGGCTCGATTGCTGAGCGCATTGCTCGCATTCGTGAGACTGCCGACAGTTCGGTAAACCGTGCAGAGCTGTACGAGCGGATTCGCCAAGCTCGCCAATCCCTAGAGACGCAACACGCTTCTGCAGTAGAGGCTGAGCCTAGCGTTTCTCGCCAGGAGACGGCAGCAAACCTGCCTTCGTCTTTGCCGCTCAGCGAGAATGCTACAGCTGCAGCAGCAGACCCCCACGTGGCTAGCTTGATCGCTGATATTCGGGCTATGCAGCGCCAGCGTACGACTGCGATCGCACCCGCTGCTGAGGTGTCTACGACATCTGTTGTGGAAGAGCCTACCCAGGTCGCTGCTGCTCCCGTCAGTTCGAACCGGAATGCTCCTCAGGCTGCCGACATTGAGCCTGTCAATCCTGAGTTTTCTCCGGCTTCATCCGAACGAGCAATTCCTAACTCAGAACTGTTAGCGGCGGCACCGCTCGGTCCTGAGGCTTACGCTCCAACGACGAATGTGCCCACTGGGCGTACCGTCTCCCCAGACATGCCTATTCTGCCGGGACCAAGCGAGTACTTGCCCGAGGCACCGACTCGCTTTAACGGCTACATGTGGCCCGCTCAAGGGGTTTTGACCTCTGGCTATGGCTGGCGTTGGGGTCGTATGCACCAAGGTGTTGATATCGCAGGCCCTGTTGGCACTCCCATCTACGCTGCTGCTACCGGAACCGTAGTACGCTCTGGTTGGAACTCAGGTGGCTATGGCAATCTAGTCGATATTCGCCACCCCGATGGCAGTATGACTCGCTATGCCCACAATAGTCGTCTGCTGGTGCGGGCTGGCCAAGAAGTCCGTCAAGGTCAACAAATTGCAGAAATGGGCAGTACTGGCTACAGTACAGGACCTCACCTGCACTTTGAGGTTCACCTCCCAGGCAGCGGCACCGTTAACCCAGTAGCTTATCTACCTGGGCGCTAGACCACACTCGAATCGTGTTAATAGAAATGGGTGGCTAAGAATTAGCCACCCATTCTGTGTAGAGGCTGGCTATTCCTGAGCTTTCTTTAGACTTATCCAACTGCAGCAGGGCGTGAAAAGCTCAAAAAACTGCCGAAAAATTGCGGATAACGATCCACTCCTGCGGCCCTTTGTGGTAATCTTAAATATTGTTGGTTGATTAAGTTCAGCCACCGCTTGATGTCTGGCTCAGTAGCTCAGTGGTTAGAGCAGGGGACTCATAAGCCCAAGGTCGCAGGTTCAAATCCCGCCTGAGCCATTACCTTCTCAGTCTAAAAGTACCTTACTAAAAGGACCTTAAAGAGTTGCTCAAGCTCTTCTTTGTAGGGGCTGTTGATTCTTTAAGCGCTGTCAGTGTCTTTTATTGCGTTCTAAATGGTTCTGCTTTCCTGATTTTTTAGGCAGCAGTTTAGGCCCTATCCTATTCATTGGGTCTAGCGAGGTTTTCTATCTGCGATCGCAACTCACCCGTAGTATTTCCAGAGCGCCCTTTGTCAGCTTCCTGTCAGCTGCAGCGAGTTCAAACAGAGAATCTACCGGCTACACCTAGGCTTTAGAAAATCTGAATGGGTACCCCAACTATCAACTATCCTCTGCCAACTTCTTTCATAAAGCAGGGGGCATAGAGCAGGGAAAATTTACTGGCCCTTTAATCAAAATCGTTATGACTATGATATAGTTATATGGGTTTATACCTATGCTGCTCAGCCAGCAGAAGCCATTTCAAGCGCTTTACCCATTAAGACGCAGTTCAATCTTAGGAGAGTTATACATGACGTTTCAGACAGAAGGCTGCCTTCGCGTCGGTCAAGCTGCGCCAGATTTTACCGCAACTGCAGTAGTTGACCAGGAATTCAAGACACTCAAGCTGTCTGACTACCGGGGTAGATACGTAATTCTATTCTTCTACCCCCTCGACTTTACCTTTGTATGCCCCACTGAAATCACTGCGTTTAGCGATCGTTATAGTGAATTCAAGGACCTCAATACCGAGGTTCTAGGCGTCTCCGTTGACAGTGAATTCTCTCACCTGGCCTGGGTACAAACGGATCGTAAGCAGGGCGGTGTTGGCGATTTGAACTATCCTCTGGTTTCTGACATCAAGAAAGAAATCAGCACTGTTTACAACGTCCTTGACCCCGATGCTGGAATTGCTTTGCGCGGCCTCTTTATCATTGACAAAGAAGGCGTTATTCAGCATTCCACTATCAACAACCTATCCTTTGGCCGTAGCGTAGATGAAACGCTAAGAACGCTGCAGGCTATCCAGTACGTGCAATCTCACCCCGATGAAGTTTGTCCTGCTGGCTGGCAGCCTGGTGACAAGACGATGTCGCCTGATCCGGTTAAGTCTAAGGACTTCTTCGCTGCTATCTAAGCCTTCAAGGCAGTTCACTGTTCTTGAAATGCTGTCTTGATAGGCAGCCTCTACCGCTCTGGGCAAATCTGCCCGGAGCGGTTTGCTAAGGTGGTATTGAGGCAGCCCAGTTAGCTAGCAATGACTGTATCTACAGATTTTGAAGGTTTAATTAGTCCCCGTTTCTTCCGGCACTTTCTACCCATTCCCGGCCAGCGTCGGCTGCTTGTGGGTCAGTTTGCCCCTGATTTTGCCCTGCGAGACGTTACCCATCAGCGCACTGTACGGCTCTCTAACTACCGGGGTAAACAGCCTTTGGTGGTGGCATTTACCCGCATCTTCACTGAGAAGCAGTACTGCCCCTTTTGCTTTCCCCACATTTTGGCCCTAAATGATGCCTATGAGCAGTTCTTGGCGCGGGGAGCGGAGCTGCTGATGATTACGAGCACCGACCTGCGCCAAAGCCAGATTGTTGCCCGGGATCTGGGTTTGAGGCTGCCTCTGCTGAGTGATGAGAGCTGCCAAAGTTTTCACCACTACTACACAGGTCAGGCTCTGGGAGCCCCCCTACCGGCTCAGTTTGTGCTAGATCCTCAAGGCCGGCTGCGCTACAGCCACATATTTTCCTTCCTGGAGCACAACGCCAGCCCTGAAAAGCTGCTAGCCGTTTTGGATGCAATCAAACAGGACTAGCCTCAGTCCCGGCTCAGGGTCTGAGAAGACACCACCAGAGGCTGCTCTAGGGCAATCCGGGGTAAACGATGTTTGAAGCCGCACAGGATTTCCCAGGAAATAGTGCCAGTTAGGGCGGCCCAATCGTCTGCTGTAATGGCTTGCCCTTGCTCTTGCCCTAGCAGCGTTACAATGTCGCCCGCTTGGAGGGCCGCCACATCGGTTACATCGAGCATGAGCTGATCCATCGTAATCGCGCCGATTTGCCGTACTTGCTTGCCCCTGACCAGCACCTGCATCTGGTTGGAGAGGGCGCGGGGTACGCCATCCGCATAGCCAATGCCTACCACGGCAATTCGTATGGGGCGATCGGCGACAAACTGATGGCCGTAGCTTACCCCCGTCCCGGCAGGGACCTCCTGAATGTGGGTGATACGCGCCTTGACCTGCATGACCGGGTGTAGAGTGATTTGCGATCGCAAGTGAGCCGCTGGGTACAGCCCGTAAAGCGCTAGCCCCACCCGCACCAGGTCGTGGTGCAGATGGGCATCGGTTAGCGCAGCGGCAGAGTTAGCCAGATGTAGCCGGGGAGGGCAGATTCGCTGCTCTCTCAGGGCTGCAACCGCCTGGTCAAAGCGCTGCTGCTGAAGCCGCAGCGTCGTTTGATCGAGGCTGTCCGCAGTTGCAAAGTGAGAATAGAGGCTGGCAATCTGCAGTCGGGGCAGCCGCTGGACAAACTGGACAAACTCCACCGCCTGCTGCCAGGGAAAGCCCAAGCGAGACATGCCAGTATCCAGCTTCAGATGCACAGGAATAGGGGCCGACAGCGCCTCACTCCGGCTGCACAGGGCGTCTGAGAAAACTAGAGCCTGTTTGGGGGTAACCAGCGTTGGCTGCAGCTTCCAGTGTGCGATCGCATGCATCTCCTCCAAGCTGTTGACCGCTCCCATAACCAAGATAGGAGCCTGAATACCTGCCTGTCGCAGCTCCATGCCCTCAGGCACAGTCGCCACCCCTAACCAGGCCGCACCTGCCTGCAAAGCCGTACGGGCTACGGTTACAGCGCCATGTCCGTAAGCATCAGCCTTAACCACCGCCATCAGGTCTGTGGTTTTTGCCAATAGCCCTTTTAACTGCTCAACATTGTGCTGCAGGGCAGCCAAGTTAATCTCTACCCAAGCTCGGCAGCATCGCATCGACGCTAGGCCCGGCGTTTGATCCCAGCTCAACATAGTCCACACACACTTCTACACCACACTTGTCTAGGCACGATCGGGCACCCTGTCGCCTGCCCTATTGGTACCGGCCACAATAGGCTG
>JACVRP010000288.1 GCA_014534385.1 Cyanobacteria bacterium Co-bin13 | reverse complement strand
TGGAGAAAACCCTGCAGTCGGTCATGGAAGAAGCCCGCCTGCTGATGCAGGCCGACCGCAGCACCCTCTGGCTGATCGACGAAAACAGCAACGAGCTCTGGTCTAAAGTGAAATCGGGCGACGGCAAAACACTAGTTGAGCTGCGCAGCCCCTCCGACTCCGGCATTGTGGGCTACGTTGCCACCACCGGAGAAACCCTAAACATTCCAGATGCCTATCAAGACCCGCGGTTTAACCCCGACGCCGACAAACTCACGGGCTACACCACCCGCACCATTCTCTGCATGCCCGTCTACGATTCCTCTAGCAAGCTGATTGCAGTAACCCAGCTAATCAACAAGCAGCAGGGCAGCTTCACCAGCTCCGACGAAGAATTTATGCGAGCTTTCAACATCCAGGCAGGCATCGCCCTGGAAAATGCCAAGCTCTTTGAGAAGGTGCTGGTCGAAAAGCAATATCAAAAAGACATCCTTCAGAGCCTCTCAGATGCCGTCATCTCCACCGACCTAGAGGGCCGCATTGTCACCATTAACGATGCCGCCATCGAACTGCTGGGCTGCCCCCTCAAAGACGAGAGTAACCGAGACCTCAAGGAGCGCTGGGAAACAAGGCTGCTCAATCGCTACGTTTGGGACGTTATTCCCCTAGACAAGCTGCAGTTTCGATTGGAAGACAGCCTCACCACCGGAGCCCGCCACTACGTCCCAGAGCAAACCCTGCGAGTTGGCATTTTGGCCTCTAGCCCCAACAACGGCAGCACCTACGAGTGCACGCTGATGATGCCCGATCGCATCCAGGCAGGTCGCTTCTGGCCTTGGGGCGAAACCTCCCTAACCATACCTCCCCACTCCTTCGACCAGGTGCAGATGCTAGAGCGCAGCATCAACCTCACGGTCAATCCCCTGACCAATCCCGAAGGCGGGGTGCGCGGCGGGCTGCTGGTGTTAGAAGACATCAGCCAGGAAAAGCGGATGAAGACAACCCTCTACCGCTACATGACCCCCGGCGTGGCCGAGCGCGTCATGGCCCTAGGCGACGATTTGCTGATGAAAGGCGAACGGCGAGAAGTCACCGTTTTGTTCTCCGATATTCGCGGTTACACCACCCTCACCGAAAACCTGGAAGCCGACAAAGTCGTGGAAATGCTCAACGCCTACTTCGAAACCATGGTCGAAGCGGTGTTTAACTTTGAAGGCACGCTAGACAAGTTCATCGGTGATGCCCTGATGGCCGTCTTTGGAGCCCCGCTGCCGCTGAAAAATCACGCTTGGGCAGCCATCCAGTCGGCGCTGGATATGCGGCAACGGCTGGTGCAGTTTAATACTGAGCGACGGCTACAAAACCAGCCTGAAATTCGCATCGGCATCGGCATTAGCTCCGGCGAGGTGGTTTCTGGCAACATCGGCTCCCAGCGCAAGATGGAGTACACCGTCATTGGCGATGGCGTTAACCTGAGTTCTCGCTTGGAAGGAGCTACTAAGGAATACGGCTGCGACATCGTGCTCAGCGAGCACACCTACGAGCTGTGCCAGAACCTAATTTGGGTGCGCGAGCTAGACCGCATCCGGGTTAAGGGCAAAATGCAGCCCGTCAACCTCTATGAGCTGATCGATCGCAAAGACAACCCATTAGATCCTCAGGTCAAAGAGTTTATGGAGCTCTACAGTGCTGCTCGCGCTGCTTACACCGGCATGCGCTTTGAGTCAGCCATTAAACTGTTCCGTCAGGCCGAAAGGCTGCAGCCCCGTGACCGAGCCGTAACGGTTCACATTAATCGAGCCCAGGATTATCTGGTCAGTCCGCCACCCGAAAATTGGGATGGGGTACATATTATGACGACTAAATAGAAAGGACGTGGAGACACTTCCCTAGACTGGCCCGATCCTCTGCTGTGCCTGCGACAATCCGGCTTAATATGGTTAGGCTGCTTTCAGGGAGGGCAACCTTTCCATGACCGATCGCCCCAAGCTGTATGAGGGGAAGGCCAAGATTATTTATCCGACGGATGACCCAGAGGTCCTGCTGACGTATTTCAAGGACGATGCGACAGCTTTTAACGCCCAAAAGCGTGGGCAGATTGGCAATAAGGGTCGGATTAATTGTGCTATTTCGACCCATCTATTTCAGCTGCTAGAGGCCAGGGGGGTGCCTACCCACTGGATCGAAACACCGAGCGATCGGGAGATGCGGGTGCGGGCTGTTAAGATTATTCCCCTTGAGGTGGTGGTGCGTAACCTAGCCGCCGGAAGTTTGTGCAAGCAAACCGGGCTGCCCCTGGGGCTGGCGCTTAACCCTCCTTTAGTGGAGTTCTACTACAAAAATGATGGGCTTGGAGATCCGCTGTTGACCGATGAGCGGCTGCGGATTTTAAACCTGGCAACGCCGGAACAGGTTATCGAACTCCAACGTCTCGCATTAGAGGTGAATCGTCATCTGACTGATTTCTTTGCGGACTGCGGCATTACCCTGGTGGATTTCAAGCTGGAGTTTGGCGTGGATGCCCAGGGTCGGCTGCTGCTAGCCGATGAAATCAGCCCCGATACCTGCCGTCTTTGGGACCAGACCGCTGAGGATGAAACCCAGCGAGTTTTAGACAAAGATCGCTTCCGGCAGGATTTGGGCCAGGTGGAAGAAGCTTATGAAAGGGTGTTGAATCGGGTTCTGGCCCACGCTGCCAGTTTTTGAATCCGGTGATGCGGTAGAATTTGTCCGATTCGTGGGAAGCGTGGGATTCCTCATCCTGTGGCATGCTTAGCTGCAGGGGATAGGGCCTTTTGTGGTGTGAATGTCTTGATACAGGTGTGAGCTAATGCGCCTTTCTCCAACTTTAATTGCGGTTTTCGCGGCTTCTGGAATATTAGGGTTGACTCCCCAGGTTAAAGGGGAACTGCTGCCGGAAGGCTCTCCCCTGGGAGAAAATGCAGGTACACAGGTGGCAGATACTGCGGCAGATGTGCCCGATTGGCTAGCTCCAGATCAGGGGCCAGCGGCTGCCCCCGTCCCTCAACCGGCGGCAACAGATTTGCAGGTGCCGGTTCAGGCTGAGCGGCGGTCTCCCCAGGAGAATCAACTGGCGATTGATGTGTTTGCCCAAGGGCCAGCAAATCCTACCGACATCGTTCCTACCAGCCCTGACGACCCGGCCACGCCCAGCCCGCCTACGGTACCGCCGGCCCCAGAGGTAAACCCCGAGGAGCCAACTGAGCCGATTGATCCGGCAGTGCCGTCGCCCACACCTGCTCCAGCGACTCCACCGACGACTCCACCAGACGCAACTCAGCAGGCTCCGGAGGAGCCTCGGGTACTGGTTGCAGAACTTGCTGTGCAGGCTCCACCGGGGCAGGAATTGACCCCAGAACTGGAGACCACGGTCCGCAACGCGATCGCAACCAGCGCCGGCCGCACCACCACCCGCACCCAGCTCCAGCAAGACATCAACAGCATTTTTGCCACAGGCTTCTTCTCCAACGTGCGAGCGATCCCTGAAGACACGCCACTCGGGGTCAGGGTGACTTTTTTGGTGCAGCCTAACCCCATACTTCAGTCTGTGCAGGTAACGGGCAACACCGTTCTGCCCCAGGAGGTTGTAGACGAGATCTTCGCGCCCCAATACGGCAGAATTATCAACCTGATTGATTTTCAGGACGGCATTCTGGCCCTCAACGAGTGGTATCAAAACAACGGCTTTGTCTTGGCCCAGGTCGTTGCTGCCCCGCAGGTATCTGATGAGGGCATCGTTACCCTGGAGGTAGCCGAGGGTGAGATAGGAGATATTCGGGTGCGGTTTCTCTCCTCTGAAGGAGAGCCGGTCAACGAGGAAGGCGAACCCATCACAGGCAGAACCCGCGACTTTATCGTTACCCGTGAATTTGCCACCCAGCCCGGGCAGGTCTTTAACCAGCAGCAGGTCGAGCGGGACCTGCAGCGGGTCTTTGCTCTGGGGATTTTCGACGATGTCCGCCTCTCGCTGGAGCCAGGACAGGCCGACCCCCGCCAGGTAGACATGGTCGTCAACGTGATTGAGCGCAACACTGGTTCTGTCGGAGCCGGTCTGGGCTTTAACTTTACCGGCGATCTCTTTGGCACAGTCAGCTACCGTCAGGATAACTTTGGCGGCAACAACCAGAAGCTGTCTGCCGAAGCCCAGCTCAGCAGCCGGGATTTGCTGTTTGACGTGTCCTTTACCGACCCCTGGATTGCGGGCGACCCGTTCCGCACCTCCTACACGGTGGATGCCTTTGCTCGGCGTTCGATCAACCTAAACTTTGATGGCGGCCCGAACCCGATTCTTCTGCCCAATGGCGACGACATCCGGGTGCGCCGGATTGGCACTGGGCTCTCCTTCAGCCGCCCCCTGGCTAACGGCTGGTCTGCCTCCCTGGGAACGCAGTATCAAAATGTTTCTGCCCGTGAACTGGGTGGGGGCCTGGCTAACTTCGATGCAGATGGCAACCCCCTGACCCAGTCTGCCGTAGAGGGCGGTGGCGGCTCTGACGATCTCTGGACTGTGAACTTCAGTACGTCCCTAGATCGCCGCAACGATGCCCTAAACCCCACGAGCGGCAGCCTGCTGCGCTTTTCCACCGAGCAGTCGGTGCCTTTGGGAGGCGGCAGCATCTTCCTGAACCGGCTGCGGTTGGGCTATAGCCAGTACATTCCAGTCAGCTTTATCAACTTCAGTGAGGGGCCGCAGGCGCTGGCCTTTAACGTTCAGGTCGGCACTATTGTGGGTGAGGTTCCACCCTATGAAGCGTTTGCCCTGGGCGGCACCAACTCTTTGCGGGGCTATGACGAGGGCGGCGTGGGCAGTGGCCGCAGCTATGCCCAGGCCACGGTAGAGTACCGCTTCCCGCTATTCTCCTTCTTGGGCGGTGCACTTTTTGTCGATGCGGGGACTGACCTGGGCAGTGGTTTTGGTGTACCAGGGGCTCCGGGTCCTTCACGCGGCAAGCCTGGCAGTGGCCTAGGCTATGGCGCAGGCCTGCGGATCCAAACGCCGCTGGGCCCCCTGCGGATTGACTACGGTCTTAGAATTGATGGGGGTGGACGACTGCACTTTGGTATCGGAGAGCGTTTCTAATGGCTCAAGCAATCACTCGTCCAGCGACGCCCCTGGCCCTAACGGCGGTAGATCTCGATCGGCCTCAGCAGACGCTGGCTCAAGCTGTTGA
>JACVRP010000133.1 GCA_014534385.1 Cyanobacteria bacterium Co-bin13 | reverse complement strand
ACGCTTGCCGGCAAGTGGTTCTCCCAGCGCACCACCCACTATTTGGCCACCCAAACTTCTAAGGCAGGGCAATCTAATTTGATGATTGAGTTCCTGCCGCACATCAACGCTTCAGTGATGAAATTATGTGAAGAACTGGGGCAAGATCCGGCTCAGGCAGCGTGCGGTCTCCGCATTAGCCAGGAGGGTCGTATCGACGGTGAACCTCAATCGGTGCAGACTGCGGCTCTGATGGTGGCTCTGCAGCCGAGCGATGACCAGGCAGGGGTACTGCTGCAAAAAACAGAGGGGACCGATCAGGGCTGGGTGGGTCGCTATACGCTGGCCGATGAGGTGCTGGTCATTGCGATCGCAGCCCCCGGCGGCGAGGTTGAAGAACGGCTTTGGTTCGCCAACCCCAACCTGCGGATGCGCACCAGCGTTTTGCAGGGGCCAGAGGGCGTGACGTTGACCTCTTTTTGCTCCGAAATTCGTATGGGAGTCAACCGTCCGCCCCAGGAACAGCAGCCGGGTTAGGGGCTTGAAGTCAGTATCTTGGCCGTGCATTCTGGGTCCTCTGGCTGTAACCTGTCAGAGATGAGAACGGTACAATGCCCAAACTGACACCGCAAGGCCATGCAGACTACCGCCCCCAACTTCGCACTCGAGCCCTCCTCCAGCCCCGATCAGCCGCTTTCGATCCGGCCTGAAGAAGGGCTCACCCTGGAAGTCGCGGTAACCAATCCTTCAAGTCGAGTTGACCACTTCCGGCTGATCTGCACCAACTGGCCTGAAGAAGGGCTCTCGGTAATTTATCCAAAAACGGCCAGGAGCCCTCAGCTGGGGGTCGCCGACTGCCTGACGTTAGAACCCGGTGCCCAGGGTACGTTCCTGCTGTCTCTGGTGCCGCCCTTAAATCTGCGAGCAGGCCGCTATGTGCCGACGGTGCGGCTAATCTCCGCCAACAACCCCGATTTGGCCCTGGTAGAGCGAATTTACCTTGAGGTGCAGCCCCGCTATGGCCTGTATGCTGAATCCGCTGCCCCAGATTCCGCGCCAGCGGCAGGAAAACGGCCCGGCTGGGCGCTGCTGCTGGGGCTCCTAGCCGGCTTGGGCCTGCTGGGTGGGCTGCTGGCGTGGCTGCTTCTGCGGCCTGCTGCCGATCCCCAAATTGTCGAGTTTTACCCCGAGCGCTCTGACTACGCGGTGGCCGATCAGGCAGTGGCCGAGGTCGGCTGGCAGCTTGCCCATGCTGATCAGATCGCAGCCCTAAAGCTGACCGGCTATGACCCTAGGGGCAAGATTGTCAGCGGCCCGATTACCTACGATCTGTCCCATGCGCTGCCCCCGGCGCTGCAGCCCTTCTGCAGTCAGGTGGCGCGGGTGCTAAACTGCCGCAACGTCCCGACTGAGGTGCGGCAGCCAGGGGAGTATGTGTTTGAGCTGGTGCTGCTGCCCAGGTCGCCGCTGACCCAAGAGGCTCAGAGCAGAACCAGCAGCCTGGTATCGATCCAGGGAACGCCGCTGCCGACAGTGGCAGAACTGGTGCCCGATCAGGTGATCTACTCGGAACAGGGAGCGACCCCAGGCTCAAGCGGGGCTAACTTTGCGCCACCTGTCACTGAGCGGGGGGTGAGTCTCAGCTGGGAGGTGATGGCCCCCGCTGGCTTACAAGACCTGCTGCTGGTAGTTCGCCAGGAAGACGGTACGGTATTAGGCGGTCGGAGGTATTCTCTCCGCAGCCCCTCTGACCCAGCCGCCCTAACCCTGCCGGATGGGCTAGAGCCGTTTTGCCAGCTAGCAGCGACGCTGGTGTGTCAAAACGTCCCAACCGGAATTGCCGAGGTGGGTCGCTATACCTTTGAGCTGACGCCAGTGCCGTTGGGGCAGCCAGGCGCTGCGCCCACTCCCGCCCGCACAGAAGTCGTGCAGATTGAGCCGCGCTCTGTGAGAATTGCCGCCTTTCGGATCAATGGTCGCGAGGCTCAGCCCCGCTACGTGATCCCGGTGGAGCCAGGGCAGTCGGTGCCTGGGCTGACCCTATCGTGGGAAATCGAGGGCGGAGAAACGGCTCGGGCTGTGCTGCTGCCCTCGCCAGGAACGGTGCCCCTGCAGGGCAGTGTGCCGCTGCCGATTAATCCGGCTGGAGAAACCACGCTGGCGCTGCAGGTGAGCAACGGCACAGGCGAACCCATTACCCGCTCGGTCACGATTGCCACCTACGATCCGACCCCTGGGGCAGGGGCAGCGGCGGCAGCGGCAGCCCAGGCCGCTCAAGCAGCGGCGGCAGCAGCTCAGGCTGCTCAGGCCCAAGGTCGCCAGGCCCAGCCCCCGAATTCCCCCTCGACTGCGCCCACTCCAACTCCAACTGAGGCTGACCGGCTCAGCCCGGTGGAAGCGCCTCCGAGGCTGGACTAGCCGATTGAGAGAGCCCCCTTAGCAGGCAGCCCAGGAAAAAGCAGCCCAGCGCCGCCATTTGCACGATGTGGTAGAGATCTACGGTGCGCCAAGCCCCAACGCCTGTTGAAGGTAGCGCCAGTACCCCTACTGCCAGCGCAGAAACGCCTACCCCTGCTAGTATCCAGCGGCTGCCTGTCTGCCGTTGGGGCAGTCCCCAGCCCAAGTGCAGTCCCAGAATCAGGAACAGGGCCAGGAGATAGTCTGCCACTACACAGGCAAAGTCTAGCCGTTGGGTAATGGCGTAAAGGTAGGTCAGCAGCTTGGCGGCAGCCAGCAGCGTGATCCACCGCTGCACCCTGGGTTTTACCGTGGCCTGGGCCGTAGCGACCAGGATCAAAAAGCTGCAGGTGCCCATTGCGTAGGTCAACACGGCCCAAAGCCCTCGCTGGACTGGGTAGGACATCTGGGCTGCAAAGCCGTGATACGTGCCGCCCAGCAGAGAGGCCAGGCTGACACACAGAAAAGCCGCTGCCCAAAACCGCTCGATGCGGCTAAAGCGCAGCAGAGAGAGGGCAAAGAGCGCGGTTTCGAGTGCGATCGCATAGTCCGTCAAAGTCGTAATCGGTTCTGTCATAGCCTCGAAACCGCGCCTCTCTAATCTCAAGCCCTACCGCTGAAGCAGCGGGGCAAATTCAGCTTTAGGGATGACCCCATGAATGCCTTTGACGATGTCCACCACCTGGGACACCTCAAAGTCGATATTGGCGCTGCCGTAAAGCAGGGCATCGGCCTTGGTCAGGCCATACTTTTCGTTGACGATCCGCAGGTACTCTCGAACGGAGGCTTTCATGGCTTCGTCCAGGTCGCGGTCAAGGCCAACCGCCAGCCAGGCATCTTCTGTTTCACCCATCGGATTGGCTAGGGTCATGTCCTTGTGAACGACCAGTTCAAAGGTTGGCGTCAGGGAGCACTCAATGGCGGTAAGGGCTACCTCGCCGTTGCCTTGGGCGCAGTGTGGGTCACCTGTGTAAAACAGCGCTCCCGGTACCTGCACCGGCAGATATAGGCTGCTGTTTCGGCCCAAGTACTTGATGTCAACGTTGCCGCCATAGACCCCTGGGGGCACCGAATTGGCTGCATCCTCAGGGTTGGCTGGAGCCACACCCATAATGCCCATAAAGGGCTTCAAGGGAATCTCTAGATTGGGCAGACCATTGGTGGGCTTGAAAATACCGATTTCCTTGCTGGTTTCCAGGGGAATGACTTTGGTGTAAATCGGGGCATCGTTTTCGGGATATTCGCCGGGAAGTGAGCCTCTACCGTGGCGGTTAGAGATAACGCCATAGGGCACCCGATACTCGATATCTAGGGTCTTGATCTCCAGCACGTCTCCCGGCTCTGCCCCTTCAACATAGATAGGGCCTGTGATGACGTGGGGCCCTGGCCCGGTTTTAGTCACCTGGGCCTTGATTGTCATCTGGTCGGGTAGGATGTCAGTCTCCTTAATGCCGCCCTTGGTCAAAAACTCGACGGTGTCGCCCTGGTCAGCCAAAATCCCTTCGTGGGAGACGGTGTCAACCTTAATGCGATCGCCCGATTTAACCGTCAAAATGGGAACGCTGTCAGGCTTAAACAGCTCTCCCCAAATCACATTTTCAGGGGTTGAGGGAACATAAATTACCTCAGCCGCCGTGGCTTTGTGCAGCCCAAAGAAGCTTAGAGCGATTACCCCCAAGGCAACGCAGGCTCCGGTCAGAAACTGCCGCCGGAAGCGGCTTAACAACTTTTTTGGCAAGTAGGAAAGATAGGCGCTCAATCGTCCAGTCCAGGTCTGCATAGTTCTCAAAAGAAACACATCGAAATCACCCGCTTCTTGAAACGGTGTTTAAGCCCGTCAAGATGCGATCAGTTAAGGTTCTTTAAAGACTTGGCGTTGTAGCAAAGCTTATAGGCAGCCCCATCTGCCGCGAACTTTGACGAGCAGAGCGGCTATTTGGCAGCTGTGAAGTACATAAGCTGCCTGAACAAGCAGATCAACTGGGACTAGCCTCTGGGCTATCTCATCCTCAGTTCGGGCAGCAGGTCTACCGGCGCAGCGCTGCCGTAGGCAGACTCTAGCTGCTCTAGGGAGAGGTCTTGCAGAATCAGTAAATCTAGCGGTTCCTGACTCAGGTACTGGCCGTAAGCAGCAGTGAGGTAAGGTTCATAGTCGTTTTGCTGGGCGATAAACCGCTGCATAAATGCGAGGCTGAGGGCGCGGGTGTAGGCAGTAACCAGGCCAGAATTTGTCTCGGTTAGTCCTGGCAGCAGGACGGAGCCGCCAGCCGAATTTGAGGCGTTCGCGGGTTGGTCTGCCACTGTCAGCGCCAGGAACTTGTCAGGACTGTTGAGCCAGAGCAAGGGGTGAATTTGCTCAGCAATGGCGGGCGTTAAAAGGTCGTTGGTGCCGCCGATTAGCAGCACCGGCACTTCGATGTTGCCGATTTCTTCGGGGCCTAAAACAGCGCTGGCAAGGGGATTGATGGCAATAACTGCGCCAATGCGAGGATCTGGCAGCGGCATGTCGGGGGTGGGCAGTTCCAATGCCCGACACTGGAGCAGCAGGGATAAATTGAGCACATAGCCATCGGCCGAGCAAACGGTGTCTAGTCGGGAGCGACTGATGTTCGCGCCAGCAAGGGCTAGAGCCGTATAGCCTCCGATGTAGTCGCCGATAACGCCTACCTGCTCCAGGTTCAAATCAAGGCTCGGTTGGGTGGTCTCCCAGGTCTCTAGAAAATCGAGGGTGGCGGTAATATCTCTGGGCCGGTTGATAAAGTCGGCGGGGGAGAGGTCAGCATTGAGGCGGTTTTCGAGGGCAGAGCGACCCGTGGCTGCGGTCTGGGGAGGGTTGGCAATGACAACCGCAATGCCGTAGGAGGCCAACCCGTTGGCGAGTGGCTCGTACTCATTGAGGGTGGCTCCGTGGCTAGGCGCGATCGCAACTACCGGCAAGGGTGAGGGGGCACCCCCTGGCAAGTACAGATCGGCCGGGAAGCTGCCAGCAGAGGTGACCGTGAGCTGCTGCCGCTGGGGCGTATAGGGGCCAGGCTGACTCAGGTCGCGCCAGGCGCTAGGGGCAGAGGTGGCGTCTTGGTTGGCCTGGGTTGCGATCGCAGCTAGGGCACTCTCTCGATATTCCCTAAAAACCGTCAGCGCCTGCATGAAAAATAGCGCCTCGCGGGTATTAAGCCGCATGTTGGTGGGATAGTTTTGCAGAAACCCCAGCACCGTAAACCCTTCAGGGGCCTGAGCTGTAGCGATCAAAGAGGCGCGAATAGCCTGGAACCCGTTGTTGCCAGCCTCGGTTTGAAAGATGTTGCCCAGCCGCTGCAGAAACGAGCTGCCCAGGGGCGTGTAGGAGAGATTGCCAATCGTGAGCGAGTCAATGGGGTAGGCCTGGGTAAGCACCGCTCTAAACTCCTGGAGCTGTTCATCGCCAATAAAGGGCGCATAGCGGGCCAGGTCGCCGGTAATTTCTCCCTCTAGGGCAAAAGCGGTTAGAGACTCCACGCTGATAGACTGCAGCAGCGGCCCCACCGCAAAGACAATCCGCTCAGCGCTCAGCGCCGGTCTAATGCTCAGGCAGGCTGCCAGCAGCCCTACTCCCCACAGACAGCCTCGATACAGCCATTGGGAACCCATAGTTGCGTAGATCTGCCCTGGCTAAAAAGACTCTTGCATTCTAAAGAGGATTGCGAATCGCTGACTACGCCTCCACTACAAAAATGCCGGGAAGCTGCCGGTACTGCTCGTCCATATCAAGGCCGTAGCCCACAATAAAGCGATCGGGAATGGTCAGACCCAGATAGTCAATCGTGACCGGTACCTGTCGCCGGGAGGGCTTGTCGAGCAAGGAGCAGAGCTTGAGGGAGGCGGGGCTGCAGGCAGCCAGATTTGCCAGCGCCACTGAAGTTGAGCGCCCGGTATCGACAATGTCTTCGACTAAAATCACGTCCTGGCCCGCAATCAGATCGGGGGGCAGATCCATCAGGATTTTGACGTTCCCTGAGCTGGTTGTGGCTGCACCGTAGCTAGACAGGCGAATCAGCTCAACCCGCTGAATGGGAGTTTGCATCTGACGAATCAGATCGGACAGAAAGATAAAGGCCCCTTTGAGCACTCCAATTACGACGGGGGACTTGTTGGCATAGTCCTGATCTAGTGTCTGGGCTAGGCGAGCGACAGTATCGGCAATTTCAGCCTGGGAGATCAGGGGAACGAGTGGGCTCATCAGAGTACAGCTAGGATTGACGCAGGGGCATCCATGACGGAATAAGCGCCATGCTATCCCATTCACAACAGAGCTGTGCTCTAGATGGCTCTAGAGGAGTCGGGTGGCTAACTGTGCTGGGAGCCCTAATGGGTGAGCTGCGGCAGCACCTTTTCGCCGAAGTCATGGATGAACTGCTCCTGCTGCCGGTTGACGTTGTGCAAAATTAGCTCGTCAAAGCCTAGCTCAATGTCTTTTCGCAGCCACTCAATATGCTGCTGCGGGTCGGCAGAGACGCGCACTTTTTGCGCCACCTCTTCAGGCGTGACCATCTCGCCTAAGCCATCAAACTGCTCTGGCGTGTACAGCTCCGACAGCACAGGGCTGGGAAAGATGTTGTTGCGCCACTGATGATGGGCTCCTTGAAGCGCGGCTTCTTCTGTGCGGTCGTAGGAGAGCTGCACTTTGAGAATCATCGGCTTGCCTTCCCCACCCCCGCGCCGGAAGGCTTCGACGACCTCCTTCAACATTTCAGGCGGATGGGAAATGGTAATCAGGCCGTCGGCCCAGCCCCCTACCCATTCAGCAGTTTTGGGGGTAATGGCCGCGCCAATGATGGGCGGAAAATAGTCTGGGCGCGTGTAGAGCTTTGCTTCCTGCACATTCACATGCCCCGCGTGGCTGACGGTTTCGCCCGACCAAAGCGCTCGCATGATGTCAACGCACTCTTTTAGGCGTTCGTTGCGATCGCTCTTACTGGGCCACTGGGTGCCGGTAATTTTTTCGTTTAGGGCCTGGCCGCTGCCTACGGTAATCCAGAAGCGGCGGGGAAACATTTCCATTAAGGTGGCGGCCGCCTGGGCAATGATGGCCGGGTGATAGCGCTGGCCGGGGGCGTTGACCACCCGAAATTCTAGGCCGGGCGCAGCCTGCATGGCGGCCCCCAACCAAGACCAGGCAAAGCCGCTTTGGCCCTGATCTTCGCTCCAGGGATAGAAGTGGTCGGAGGAGAGGCAGCGGGTGAAGCCTGCCTGTTCTGCCTGCTGAACCCATTGGAGTAGCTGGCTGGGGGGAAACTGTTCGTGGGAGGCGTGGTATCCGATGCTGGCCATGGGGAGGTAGGGGTTAAGGGGTGGGAGAGCGGAGGGGCAGAGGGCGGGGGGAGTGCTTGTGTTATTGGGGGTGCCGTTTGACTTTGAGCCAACGGTAGCCGTAGGGGGAGAGGGTGATGGTGTGATCGCTGATGAGGTCGTAGGTGCGATCGCTAAAGACGTCGATGAAATGGTCGAGATGGGTGGCCTTTAGCGTAGCGGTGCAGGAGTTGCCCGAGAGGTTGTGGACTGCCAGCATGGCTCTGTCTTTGTAGTAACAGCAGTGGGCAAATACGCAAGTTTGATCGGTTTCAATCAGCTCGGGCTGGCCCCAGCCAAACTCCATCGCCTGCTTTCGCATCCGCACTGCCCGCTCGATCCAGCTCAGCAAAGAGTTGGGGTCGAGCTGCTGATCGGTCACGTTTACTTGCTGGTAGCCGTACTTGCCGCTGCTAATCATGGGCCTAGCGAGTTGATTGGCAGAACCTGTGGAAAATCCGCCATTTTCCTCGTTCGCCCACTGCATGGGAGTGCGAACGCTGTCGCGGCCTTTGAGGGAGAGATCATCGCCCATGCCGATCTCCTCGCCGTAGCGCAACAGGGGGACGCCAGGCAGGCTAAACAGCAGGCTGTAGATCATCTCCAGGCGGCGGCGGTCGTTATCTACCATGGGCGGCAGGCGACGGCGAACTCCCCGGTCGTAGATTTGCATGTTCTCTTCGGGGGCAAAGACCTTAAAGATCTCTTGCCGTTCAGTCTCGCCGAGCTGATCTAGGGTGAGCTCATCGTGGTGCCGCACAAAGTTAAGCCAGTGGGCATCGGCAGGGATATTTGGTATGAGCTGAAAGCCTTCTCGCAGGGTGCTAGCATCTTCTCGGGCCAGCGCTAGAAACATGTACTGGTTCAGCAGGAAGTTAAACAGCATGTGCATGCGATCGCCTTCCCCAAAGAACGTTGGAACTTTTTTGGGGGGCTCGTTGGCCTCGGCCAGCAGAATGGCGTCGCTGCAGCGGCTAGTGACGAAGGT
>JACVRP010000173.1 GCA_014534385.1 Cyanobacteria bacterium Co-bin13 | reverse complement strand
GTCTAACAAGCCGGGGGCGGCCGCGGGGCCCACGGGTCAGTGGGCGGGGTTGGCCTTGGGGGTTCCCTTTGGGGGGGGGGGGGGGGTGGGGGGGTTGGGGGGGGGGTGGGGGGGGGGGGGTGGTGGGGCGAGTTCTTTGAAACTAGCTCTGTCGCTCCTTCCCAGCTTAAGTAGACCGGCCTATGCAACAGCCACGCGAATTGCCAGAGAAGTGAGAAGGGATGCGGGTATCAGGCCCACCGTTTCAAGTTTCAGGGTTCCAAGGTTCAAGTTTCGGACACCAGGTTCCAGGGTTCAGGTTCTGCCAAGTTACATCCCTCCCACCCCTCCACCCTCCCACCCCTTCACTCCTCACCCAGCGTCAGCGACAGCTGATAAATCTGCTTCTTAGACAATCCCGTACTCGCCGCTAGCTGGCGGCTGGCATCACCACGAGATACGCCCGACGCTAGCAAGCGCTCTAGTTCACTCTTCAAGGCGGCTTCCGAGAAGACTTGGGGCGACGGGGGGGTGCCTTCAAGAACCAGGGTGAATTCGCCTTTGGGGGCGTCGGCTTCATAGTGGGCCAGGGCCTCAGCCAGGGTGCCTCGCCAAAATTCCTCAAATCGCTTCGTCAGTTCTCGGCCCAGGGTGACGCGGCGATCTGGTCCCAAGGCGGTCTGCAAATCGGCCAGGGTTTTGAGCAGGCGGTGGGGGGCTTCGTAGAGAATGAGGGTGCGCGGCTCTGCTTGCAGCACTGTCAGGCGGTCTTGGCGGGCGGTGTGCTTGAGCGGTAGAAAGCCTTCGAAGACAAACTTGTCCGTTGGCAGGCCTGACACGCAGAGCGCCGTGATGGCAGCAGTCGGCCCCGGTATCGGCACCACTGGAATGCCCTGATCGAGGCAGGCCGCCACCAGTTCATAGCCCGGATCAGATACCCCTGGCATGCCCGCGTCGGTGACTAGGGCAATGGATTTGTCCTGGCGCAGGCGAGTAATCAGCTCATCTACGCGGCTCTGGTGATTGTGCTCGTGGTAGCTGATCTGCGGCGTTTGAATTTGAAAGTGCTGGAGCAGCTTGCCCGTATGGCGGGTATCTTCAGCGGCAATCAGATCCACTGACTGAAGAATTCGCACGCCCCGAAAGGTCATATCCTCCAGGTTGCCAATCGGCGTACCGACCAGATAGAGATGTCCGGGCAGGGCATTCATTGTCACAGATGAACCGATCCAGAATAATGAACAGGGCGTTCTAGTCCCTGGGTTCAGAATAACGGAATCTATTCGCGGGAGACCCTATGGCACATGGGCTATTTGTTGGGCTGATTACGCTGGACTGCATTTATCAGGTCGATCACGTCCCCAGCAGCGACGAGAAGACTGTGGCCGAGGACTGCCTGCTCGTTGCGGGCGGTCCTGCTACGAATGCGGCAGTCGCTTTCCGATATCTAGGCAACTCAGCCCAAATCGTCGGGGGGTTGGGGCAGCACCCAGTTACCAGCCTAATTCGCACAGACCTAGCGGCCCAGGGCGTTGAGATTTACGACCTGCTGCCGGGTCAAACCGCATCGCCCTCCCTCTCGACCATTTTGGTCACCGCTGGCACCGGAGATCGAGCCGTCGTCTCCCGCAATGCCGTCAACAGCCAGGCAGATCCAGAACAGCTCTCTGCAGACCTGCTAGACGGGGTTGAGGGGGTGCTGATCGACGGGCACCAGATGGCTGTCGGCACCCAAATTGCTCGGCTAGCCCGCCAGCGGCAGATCCCTGTCATCCTCGATGCGGGGAGTTGGAAACCGGGGTTTGAGAATCTGCTGCCCCTAGCAACTAGCGTGATCGCCTCAGCTCGCTTCCTACCACCGGGATGCCAGAGCTTGAAGGACACCCTGGACTATTTGGAACAGTTGGGGATACCAGAAATTGCCATTACCCGAGGCACTAAGCCAATTCTGTATAGCCTGGGTTCCCAACGGGCCTCTTTACCCGTACCGACTGTCACAGCTAAAGATACGCTGGGCGCGGGGGACATCTTTCATGGGGCATTTTGTCACTACCGGCTGCAGGGAAGCACGTTTCAGGCAGCCCTGATTTTGGCTAGCGTGATCGCAGCTCGAAGCTGCCAATCCTTTGGCACCCGCGCCTGGATGAACGACCCCTGGTCTCCTCCTGAACCTGCTTCCCACTAAGAGCGCACCCCATTTGGCCCTAGACTAGTAAAGATTTCATTTGCCCCTTCCCTATGGCCTACGAAGCGGAAAGACAGCTAGCGATTGAGGCAGCAACACTGGCAGCTCAGCTGTGTGAAACCATTCGCCAGGAAATCGTGCCCACTGCCCTCGAAAAAGATGACCGCAGCCCGGTCACCATTGCCGACTTTGGGGCTCAGGCGATCATCTGTCGGGCGTTGGCAGCGGCCTTCCCCCATGACCCCGTGGTGGGCGAGGAAGATGCGGCGGAACTGCGGCAGTCGGAGCGGGTAGACGTCCTCCAGCAGGTCACCGTCCAGGTGCAGCGCTGGGTTCCTGAGGCCACGCCAGCAGATGTTTTGGACTGGATTGACCACGGCAACGGGGCCGTGGGCCAGCGCTACTGGACCCTGGACCCGATCGATGGCACCAAAGGCTTTTTGCGGGGAGATCAGTATGCGATCGCACTCGCCCTAATCGAGGATGGCGACATCAAAGTCGGCGTGTTGGCCTGCCCTGCCCTTCAGTTTGAAAACACTGAGGCAGGGCTACTTTTGGTGGCCGTACGGGGCGAGGGAGCTCAGCTGATGCCGCTCTCCAGCCAAACCGCTCAGCCAATCCAGGTAACCACTGCGACTGGCACCGGGCAGTTTCGGTTTGTCGAAAGCGTCGAAGCCGGGCACGGCAATCAGGCGCAGCAGTCAGCCGTGGCCCAGGCAGTCGGCATCACTCAACCCTCCGTTCGCATGGATAGCCAGGCCAAATACGCCGCCGTTGCTGCCGGTCAAGCCGTTCTCTACCTGCGCCTGCCCTCCCCCAAAACCCCCCACTACCGTGAGAAAATCTGGGACCATGCAGCGGGCGTGATCATTGTCGAAGAAGCAGGCGGCCAGGTGACTGACATGCACGGCCAGCCCCTAGACTTCTCTAAAGATGCTCGCCTAAACGACAATCAGGGCGTCGTAGTCAGCAACGGCGCAATTCACCAAACGGTGCTCGCGGCGCTAGCCCAAACCGCTGCCCCAACGATTTAGCAAATCAGTGCAGCAACTGTACCAGCTTTTCTGTCCGTTCAGCGATCCCCTAATTACCATTGGAATACAGGGACTAGGGGGGACTGTGACGGCATGGGGAAAGTAGCGACGCAGCCAGCATCCATTGAAGATCTTGAAGATATCGCTGAAGATCTTGCTAAAGATACCGCTGAAGATTTTGCTGGTGAAACAGGGCCAGCCGAACCCGCTGGCGCTGAAGGCATAGCGCTGGAACAGGCTCCAGCCGAGACTCCGCCTGCCGAGATCCCCCCTGAAGACAACCCAATTTCCAGCCCGACCGCCCCTGCGCAGCCCGAAACCGCTCCCCTCCAGCGAGAAACCCTCGACCTGGCCGCGCGCGACGTTCGCATGGTGCTGCGAGAGCAGAGCGAGCAAAATCAGATGCTCACTACCAAGCTCAACATTTTGTTTGTCGCCAACGGGGCACTGCTGACCAGCCTCAGCATTTCTCGGCTGCTGGTCTCGGGCAGCCTCTTTAGCCTGGCCGAAGCCTTTGGCTTTTTGCTCAGCTTTACGCTGCTGGTGCGGGCCTTTTTGCCCCGTCAGGTCGCCGTTACCCCCAACCTGGAAGATCGCAAGTTTTTGGAAACCTACCTGGCCCTCTCCTACCGTGACTATCAGCTGCAGATGCTGGTCAACCTGGCAGAAACTTACAATGCCAACAAACAACGCCTAGAAGATGTTTCTCAAAGCTTAAAATACGCTGCTTACACCACCTGGGTCACGGCTGCTATTATGCTGGTACATACCCTGCTGACTTACTTTCAGGTGAGTCAATAGGCTTGAGCCGTGGTTTAATAGCCAAACTGCAACCATTGGCATTTTTTTAGAGTGCTGGCGATGACTTGGCATATGGATGACGAACAGGCCGAAACCGACTCCGGTAGGCGCATCAGCTTACCCGAACCGGATATCGAGAACATTACGGTCTTAACCAAAAGCCTGCCTAATGAGCCAATTTTGCCCTGGCATCACTTCGATTCCCCCTGGCTAGAGCGGGATGAAGCCGATGCCAATGAGCCTGCGGTTGAGGCCGAAGCCGATGCTGCAGCCGAGAATTTAGAAGCAGTTTCAGAAGAGAGCCCCCTAGCTCCAGCAGGCTCTCAGGCCGAAAGCACCGATTCAGAGCAGCTGTCTTTGGCCCTAGAAGAGGTGGAAAACGGAGTGACGGGCTCAAATGAACAGGCCCCCGACAGTCCTCCTTTCCCAGAGGAAACCGATAGCCTGCCAACGGCACCGACGGCATCCGCTGATTCCCTGGTGACCCTAGACCCGCCCGACGACAGCCCTGCCCCTGCCGCAAATTCTCCCCTGTAGCTGTCCTACTTCCCCTGTGGGTCTAAGACATCCCGCAAGGTATCTCCCAGCGTGTTAATACTCAGCACCGTCAAAAAAATCGCCAGTCCTGGAAAAATCACGACGTGCGGAGCCGCCTCCATGTAGTTCTGGGCATCAAACAGCATTCGTCCCCAGGTGGGCACATCTGGCGAAAAGCCCAACCCTAAAAAGCTCAGGGTCGACTCTGCCAGAATGGCATTGCCCACCGCCAGCGTAGCCGCCACCGTTACTGGCCCCACCACGTTTGGCAGCAGGTGGTCTCGCATTAGCTCCCAAGGACTGGCCCCCAACGCCACCGCCGCCTGCACAAAGTTGCGATACTTCAGGCTCAAAAAGCCTGCCCGCACCAAACGCGCCACCGACATCCAGTTCAACCCGCCAATCACGCTCACAACCAGCACAAACACCCCTTGCTCTGGCCCCAGTGCCCGCCGTACTGGCTCCCCAAACAGGTAGATCACCAGCAGCACCAGCGGCAGCTGCGGCAGCGACAAAAACAGGTCCGTCAGCCGCATCAGGCCGCCGTCGATCCAGCCGCCGTAAAAGCCCGCTAGCGAACCCACTAGCAGGCCCAGCGTAATTGCGATCGCCATTGCCGTGACCCCCACAGCCAAAGAAATGCGCCCCCCCGACAAAATTCGGGCCAGCTGATCTTGCCCCAAATCATTGGTGCCAAAAGGGTGCGCGCTACTGGGCGGCAGCAAAGCCCGATCAAAGCTAATTTCACTGGGCGAAACCGGATAAATCAAAGGCCCCACCCAGACCATCAAGACAATCGCCGCAAGGACAACTAGGGCCAGAGCCCCCGTGCGATCGCGCCACAGCCGCCGCATAGCCGGAGCAGACCCTGTCGAGGCCAGCCCAACAGCCGCGTTTAGGGGGGCAGATTCAGTCATAGCCAGCGCCTAGAATTTCAGCCATCCTACCAGGCGCAGCGCCTAAACTCAGTCGGCATAGCGCACGCGAGGATCAATCACGCCATACAAAATATCGGCCACCAGGTTAAAGATCACGACCAAAATTGCGTAGATAAATGCGATCGCCATCACCACTGGCGTGTCGCCCCGATAGATCGAGTCAATCAGCAAAGACCCAATCCCCGGCACCCGAAACACCTGCTCCGTCACCAGCGACCCAGTAAACAGGGTCGGAATATCTAGCGCCACCAGCGTCACCACCGGCATCAGAGCATTTCTTAGAATGTGAACCCCCACCACCCGAGGATGGGGCAAGCCCTTCGCCCGTGCTGTTTGCACATAGCCCTGGGGCAACTCCTCCAGCACCGCCGCCCGAATAAAGCGCAGCAGCACCGCCGTTTGAAACATCACCAGCACGCCAATCGGCAGGATCGACTGCCGCACAATTGCACCCAGGTCAGACCAGTCGCTCCAGCTCAGCGTGCTGCTGTAGATAAACGGAAACCAGCCCAGCCGCACGCTAAACAGCAGAATAAACAGTAGCCCGGTAAAAAACGTCGGCAGCGAAAACCCCGCAAACGCCACCGTTGAAATCAGTCGGTCTAGCCAAGAATGGCGGCGCAGCGCCGAGAAAATGCCCAGCGGAAAGGCCAGAGACAGACTTATGCCATAGGCCACCCCCAAAATTCCCAGCGTGACGGGCAGCCGCTGCCAGATCAGCTCACTGACCGGGGCGCGGCTGGTCAGTGAGTAGCCCATATTGCCCGTCAAAAAAGCCAAAGACCACTTTACATACCGCACCGGCAGCGGCTGATCTAGCCCCAGGGAGCGACGGATATTTTCTCGCACCTCAGCCGTGATTGCAGGATTGGCAGCCAGGTCTCCCAGGGGATTGCCGGGGGCCAGCGCCAGGATCGCAAAAATCACCATGCTAATGGCAATCAGGGTGGGAATGGCCGTGATCAGTCGCTTCAAAAGATAAGTCAGCATGCTGCCCAGGCAAGGTTAAAGTGTCCCGATTGTCTCAGGAAGCGGGGGAGGAGGCCAGGGCTGCCTTGGGATAAGCAATGCGCTTGTGGTTGTACTGCTGCCACACCTGCACAAAGACCTCCGCAATGACCGTCATCTGCTCTCGCGTTAGGCCAGAGTCTACCAGCTGGTTATCCTTCCAACGCGCCCGCAAAATCCGGTTGACCAGGGCCAGAGCTTCTTCGGTAGTCGCCTCCTGCATTGAGCGCAGAGCTGCCTCACAGGAGTCAGCCAGCATGACAATGCCGGTTTCAGGAGACTGGGGGATCGGCCCATCGTAGCGGAAGTCCTGATCGTTGATCGTCAGGCCCTCGTCTTTGGTTGCCCACTCCTGGGCCTGATGGTAGAAATAGCCAATCACCATCGTCCCCTGGTGTTCTGGGATAAAGGCCTGCACTGCCTTGGGCAGACGATGTTTACGGGCCATGACCAGCCCTTCAGTAACGTGCTTTTTAATAATGGCAGCACTGCGCCAGGGGTCGTTGAGCAGGTCGTGCTTGTTTGGGCCGCCCATCTGGTTCTCAATGAAGCCCAGCGGGTCGTGCATTTTACCAATGTCGTGGTACAGAGTGCCCGCTCTTACTAGCTCCACGTTACAGCCCACGGCCCGGGCCGCTGCTTCGGCCAGGCTAGCGACAAATACCGTGTGTTGAAAGGTGCCGGGGGCCTCTGAGGCTAGCCGCTTCAGCAGCGGACGGTTGGGGTTGGCCAGCTCCGCCAACCGAATCGGCGTTACCAAGTCAAACAAGTGCTCTAGGTAGGGACTTAACCCCAGGGCCACAATGCTAGAGATGATGCCGTAGATCCCCTGCATGCCCGCCCCAGTCAAAATGCTGTACCAGGCCGATGGCGAAAATGGAATAAACATCAGCGTCAGCACCAGGTAGACCACCCCCTGGGTCAGACCGACTCCACCCCCTAGCAGGGCCAATTCTTCGCGCGATCGCATTCGGCTGGCCACCAGGCTAGAAACCAGTCCCCCTGCCGCACTGGCCAGCAGCGGAATGGTACTGACCTGAGTGCCAACCGGCAGCAGCAGCGTCAACAGCCCGACCAGAGAGCTGCCCAGGGTAGCGCCGTAAAAAGTGCCTGCCAGCAGCCCCACGGCCGGCAGACTGTAGGGCGAAATCCCGG
>JACVRP010000428.1 GCA_014534385.1 Cyanobacteria bacterium Co-bin13 | reverse complement strand
TTGAGCCGTAAACACGACTCAGTTGTTGACACTAACGCAAGCATTCCGATATGGAACCATTACCGCAATCTTCAATAGGGCAACGGCTTTGCCAGACATTCAGTTATCGCTGGATGTGCATCGAAAGTAACACAGAAAACGTCAGCAAACCAGACTGGAAAACTAATACTAAGTATCCATTAAAGCCTAGAGTTCTGTGGGCAAAACACCAGGACGCCGCGCAACTGGTAGGGGTGCGCTTCGACAACAAGACATCCTACGCACTGTTAGACATCGATGCCCTGTCACAGTACCTTGACCAGCTCCCCACCATTCGCGCCGCCCTGGAGACCATCGGCATCGTTCGCACCGTTTTATTACGGTCTAGTTGGAGTGGCGGCCTACACCTTTACATTCCCTTGCCAGCGCCGGTCAGTACCTTCGACCTGGCCTGCGCCCTCAGGCAATGTCTAGAAAGCCAGGGCTTTGAGGTCAAAGACGGCCAGCTCGAAATCTTCCCCAACACCAAAGCTTTTGGCGAATTTTGGAAAGGCAAGTTTACCGAGTACAAAGCCCACCGGCTACCCCTCCAACCTGGCAGCGGCTCCTGCCTGCTCAATGACAACTTGCAGCCGATCGGCGGCGACCTGGAGCGCTTCTTCTACGCCTGGGATATGGCAGCACTGTCGCAAGACATGGACGAGCTGCACCAGGCCCTGACCATTGCCAAGAGCAACCGGCGACGGCAAAGGCGGCGAGCTGTCGGTCCGGTTGAGGAGTGGAAGAACGAACTTGAGCTTGAGATAGCGGGTGGTTGGACAGGCCATGGCCAAACCAACGCCCTGCTTAAGTCCATCGCCTGCTATGGCCGCGTATTCGAGCGCCTGGAGGGGGAAGCGCTGCGCGAGTACACCGAGCGCATTGCCACCAGCAGACCAGGCTTCGAGCGGTGGTGTCACCACCATCACGACATCAGGATGCGCTGCAAAGTCTGGGCCAGCGCTGTAGAGCGCTACTACTGGCCCCTCGGCACCGAGCCAAAACGCGATCGCTCGCTAGGAAAGTTTATGAGCGCAATCAACCGACGACGGCAGGAGGATGCTTGCGATCGCATCACTGCGGCCTACCAGCAATTGAAAGCGGAGGGTGGTCTGCCCGAGCAGATCCGAGAGCTGGCCAAACGGCTAACCCGACAAGCAAATTGTAGCATGGCCACCCTCTACAAGTACCTCGGCCTCTGGCACCCCGAGCACTTGGTCTGTAACGCCCCTCCAACCCCCACCACAAGCGACACAGAGGGGGCTTGCGATCGCCCTATACCCTCACCCACTCCAACCGCTGAAACGTTTACAAACCGGGGTGTTACACATCGGGGGGGGAAATATGAAGGGTGTAGCGCTGAAACCGATCATTTAAAAAATTTATCTCCGGGGGGAAGGAGAGGGGGTCGAGGGGGAGAGGAAGGGTTTTCCACAGGGGATTTTGCCCGGGAAGGGTGGCCGCTATGAACCCACCCATAGACATTTCCCCGATGCTCGCTGAGATCCAGGTCAGCTTCACCCGGCTGGTGCTGCTGGCCCCCAACGAAGGCCCCTGGGATTGGCAAAACCCCACCCTCCGCCGGTGGATGGAGCAAAACGGCTTTCCCACCTATCAGCACCTGCTGGATGACCCAGCAGCCACCTATGTAGTTCTTCAGTCCCTACGCCGCAAAATCCAGAAGTGCCAGGACCAGACCCAGCAGCTCGATCTGCCCATCGTCAGCAGCCCCCATTGGGGAGCTTGGGTCGATCCAGCTGCTGCTGGGGAGGTGGGTCATGGGTAAAGTCCGAAACCCCCTGCGCGGTGACCAGCTCCCCATCCCCGGCACCGAGGCTGCAGCCCCACTGCCAGCGCCGTCATCGACCAAACCCAAAAAGCCCCCCGGCAGGCCCCGGCGACCTGGCAGGCCCCTATCGAGCGCCTGGGTGACGACAGCGATCGCCACCGAGCAGCTGGGCATCAGCGCCAAAACCCTGTGGAAGTATCGCGAGGAGTGCCTGAGAGAGGGCACCCACTACCGCAACATTGCTCGCCCCAATGCCGCCCGCCCAACCTACCGCTGGCACCTAGAGCGCATTGAGCAGCTATTGGGCATCCCTCAGGAGCAGAGAGGAGAATCACGATGAACGTTAGAGCCTTTCTTGGTCAGGCTAAGCTCTATAAACTTTCATGGGAACAGCTCTCCAATTTAGCCTTTTGCCTAGGAGTTGAACATGCTCAGTTACTGACGGCATTTGATGACATGACTCTTCCCCGACACGAATGGGTGAAGTATTTGTTTGAGATGGATTTCATCAATCGAGATCAGCATGACCTACTCAAAGAAAGGCTATCTCGTCACCCCAGGAAGTAGTGTGGCAGTTACCCCACTAAAAGAAGCTCTGGAGAAGGAATGAAATTTATGCTTGCATTTGTCATGGCTAAAGCTGAGGAAGTCGCCCGCGAGGAAATCCTTGATTGGGCAGGGCAGGCATGGCCCGTCTGGCCGGTTGATGACGACGGGAACCCCCTCCGTGCTGATATCGGTTGCATCCATCATTGGCAGGGCATTAACACTGTAAAAATCGAGAGTTGCACACACCTCCCCGATGAGGATGAAGGTGACGAAAACTGTCAGTTTAAGGTTTTCGAGGTAAAAGCCACCGTCACCCGATGGGGACGTGGGAGTGAGTTCGAGGATGAGAACTACGAACTTGACTTCTCAGAGACTATTTGGGTGACGGTGGCTTCCAATGGCAAGAACTACAAAGTAATAGACACAGAGCATGAAGATGTGTGCCAGTTGCCTGACGACGACGGCGGCGATCGCGCCACAATAGACCCGGTGCAGCTGCTGGCCGCTAAGGGCTGGAACTATTGATTTATCTAGGTTCTTTGCTGCCGAATGAATTGTGAAGCTCCAACCGCTACTGTGTGACAGTTGGAGCCATAGGGCGATCGCTCCTCGCCATCATCGCCCTGTAGGCCCGCTCGTGAACGTCCTCACTGATCCAGCGGTGATAGGTGCGGCAGTGCACATCAACACTATGCCCCATCTGCTGAGCTGCCAGCTCTACCGGCATCCCAAACTCTAGCGACCGCACCGCCCAACCGTGCCGCAGATCGTAGGGGTTGAAGGGCACGCCGTAGCGCTTGAAAGCATGGGTAACGCGGTTGCCTAGGGCGCTGTTATTGGGGCCGCTGCAGCTGGGCATGACGACGGTGGCCAGCTCCCACCGCTCCACCCATTCAGGGTAAAGCGGCCAGACTCGGTGAAAATTAGTTTTACTGCCGTCGAGCACCAGCAACACCGGCATTCTGCTGAAATCAAGGTAGAACAGCTCATGATTCCGTAGGCCATAAGCAGCCAGCATCCCATAAGCCCATTGCCACGCCGGGTTAAAAATGCGCTCGCGCCACTGGGCTACCA
>JACVRP010000160.1 GCA_014534385.1 Cyanobacteria bacterium Co-bin13 | reverse complement strand
TGATCGACCCCGACAGCATCACCATCGACACCACAGTGCAGATCGAGCCCGATGTCATCATCGAACCCCAGACTCACCTGCGCGGCAACACCACCATTGGCAGCGGCAGCCGCATCGGCCCCGGCAGCCTGATCGAAAATAGCGAGATCGGCTCCAACACCACCATTGCCTTCTCCGTCGTGTCTGACAGCACTGTGCAGAGCGGCTCCCGAGTCGGTCCCTACGCCCATCTGCGCGGCCACGCTACCGTGGGCGAAAACTGCCGCATCGGCAACTTCGTCGAACTCAAAAAAGCTACCTTGGGCGATCGCACTAATGTCGCCCACCTCTCTTACCTGGGTGATGCTACTCTGGGCCAGCAGGTCAACGTTGGCGCGGGCACCATCACCGCCAACTACGACGGCTACAAGAAGCACCCCACCGTAATCGGCGATCGCACCAAGACCGGCTCCAACAGTGTCCTAGTTGCCCCTATTACCGTCGGTAATGATGTCACCATCGGCGCAGGCTCCGTTTTGACAAAAGATGTGCAGGACGACTGCTTAGTGGTTGCCCGCACTCCACAAAAGGCAATTCCAGGGTGGCGGCCTAAGCATTTGCGGGAAGAGAAGGCATAAGGCAGACGCGGAGAGGGGGAGACGCGGAGACGCGGAGAGTTCAAGCTTTAAGTTCTTGGCCCTTGCAAGCTGCCCTACCTCCTCCTTCTTCCTCACCTTCTCTACCTCCCCGTGCCCCCGTGTCTCTGCGCCTGCCTACCCCTCGCCCTCCCAGCGAGTTGCCAGTGTCGTCGTGCCCACAATCAGCAGCCCTCCGATCACCGTTCTCACGTCAGGGATTTCTTCCAGTAAAACCGCTGCTAGGAGAATGCCGTAGACGGGTTCTAGGGCGCTGATCACGCTGGCAAGTTGGGTGCGCAGTACCGCCAGGCTTTCGATGAAAAGGGTGTGGGCTAGAGCGGTGCAGAGTACGCCCAGGACCAGCAGCAGGCCGAGGCTGTAGGGGGTGAGCAGGGCAACCGACAGGGGTGTGACCAGCAGCAGGCTGAGGCAGGCGAAGACATTTTGATAGAGTGCGATCGCAAGGGCCGAGTACCTTTGCCGGTAGCCCTTATTGACCAGCTGCAGCAGCGCAAACGACAGGCCCGACAGCAGGCCCCAGACTGCGCCGACGGTGCTGCTGGCGCTGAAGCTGTATTCGGGAATGACCAGGGCTACGCCTAGGAGAACCGCAGTTGCGATCGCGCCATCGCGCCAGCGCCAGCGAGTCTTGAAAAACCACGGCTCCAGCGCGGTCACAAACACCGGAAAGCTAGAAAACGTCAGCAGCCCAATCGCCACCGTAGAGAGCTGAATGGCTAGGAAAAAGCTGTACCAGTGAAAGGCCAGCAGACTGCCCAGGACCACCAAGCCCAGGAAATCCCGACGGCTCCTAGGCCGCAGAGAGTCGCGGTGCCAAAGCAGCCAAAGCCCCAGCGCCAAGCTGGCAAAGCCTGTCCGGCCCAAGACAATGAAGCTGGCAGGCAGTGCCAGAAACTTGCCAAAGAGACCAGCCAGGCCAAACAGAAAGACCGAGACGTGGACCTGAATGAGAGCCCGACGCTGGGAGTTCATTGCTGCAAGGGCTGGGCCTAGTTACGGTTCAGCCATTTCTGCCCATTCAGGCGCTGCAGCGTGTAGAGCAACATCAGATCGAGCGTTATCTTGCGCTCATCGCCCATGAACTGCTCAACGGTGCTGCCCTTAAAATTGCCGCTGGAGTAGTAGAAGAGCTTTTGGCTGCCGATGCTTTCATCGGTAAAGGCAATATTGAACTGGCGCTGGTTCTCTTGCCACTGGCCGCTGACCTGCCAGTACTCCTCGTCGTCAGATAAACCATGAACCTGCAAGGGCTGCTTTTTGAATGACAGCGCAATTTCTCCCTTGGCATTTTGCTTCAGGGCCTTGTCTAGGCCGGGCAGAAAATCCTGCTGAATAAACTGATCAAACGGTTTGTCCTCTACGGCAGGCGGCTTTTCCTTCTTGGGTTTGGCTTCACCGGCGGCGGCTTTGGGCTTAGCTTCACCGGCTGCCGCTGCTTTCCCTTCAGCCTTGGCGTGAGCAGCAGGCGCTTTGCCCTCAGCCTCAGGCGCGTCACCAGCAGGTGCTGATGGATCTACCTGAGGCGTTACTTCTTTAGGCGGTTTGGGCGTTTGTTCTTCAGCCATGCAGATTACAGCTTCTCAATGCTATTGGCAGTTTAGCTGATTCAGCCGGTGAGTTTGGCAAGTTTTTTGGGAATGGGTGGAGGGGTTAGGGGGTGGATGGGTAGGAGGGTGGATGGCTGGAGGTTCTGGCTCTGAGGTCTTTGCATTCCCAACCTCTCCCTCTCCCCTACCCTCTCCGCGTCCCCGCGTCCCCCCGCCCCCGCGTCTCCCCGCCCCCGCTTCCTCTAAAGCGCTGAGCGCATCATCTCCCGCCGCAGGGTGGCAATATCCAGGCTGGCTGCCCCGTTGTGCTGAACGCCGACGGCATCTAGATCGGCTTCGACCATTAGCTTAACTAGCTGCTCGAAGGTGACGGTCGGTTCCCAACCGAGCTTCTGGCGGGCTTTGGCGGGATCGCCAATCAGTAGCTCTACTTCGGCGGGGCGCAGGTAGCGGCTGTCGAATTCGACGTAGCTGTGCCAGTCTAGATTGACGTGCTGAAAAGCGATGTCGAGGAATTCTTTGATGGAGTGGGTTTCTCCGGTGGCGACGACGTAATCGTCGGGCTGGTCCTGCTGCAGCATCAGCCACATAGCTTTGACGTAGTCTTTGGCGTAGCCCCAGTCACGCTTGGCATCAAGGTTGCCCAGGTAGAGTTTTTTCTGCTGTCCGGCAACGATGCGGGCCACGGCGCGGGTAATTTTGCGGGTGACGAAGGTTTCTCCCCGGCGGGGCGACTCGTGGTTGAAGAGAATGCCGTTGCAGGCAAACAGATCGTAGGACTCGCGGTAGTTTACGGTTTGCCAGTGGGCGTACACTTTAGCGCAGGCGTAGGGGCTGCGGGGGTAAAAGGGGGTCGTTTCTGTCTGGGGAATTTCCTGGACTTTGCCAAACATTTCTGAAGATCCGGCCTGGTAGAAGCGGACTTCCAGGCTGGTGCGCTGCTGGTAGTCGCGGATTGCCTCTAGCAGCCGCAGGGTGCCCATTCCCACGGTGTCAACTGTGTATTCAGGGGAGTCAAAGCTGACCCGCACGTGGGACTGGGCTCCCAGGTTGTAGACTTCGTGGGGCTGCACCTGCTCCAAAATGCGGCGCAGCATGGTGCCATCGGTCAAATCGCCGTAGTAGAGAAAGAGCCGGGCCCCTTCTTTGTGGGGGTCTTCGTAAACGTGATCAATGCGGTCGGTATTGAATGTGGAGGTCCGCCGGATCAATCCATGCACTTCGTACCCTTTTTCAAGCAGCAGCTCGGCTAGATAGGAACCGTCTTGTCCTGTAATGCCGGTTAGCAGTGCACGTTTGGGTTGGCTCATTCAAATCACCATCTAGTTAGGGGCAACAGTCAGGATTTAGATCTGAGGCGGGGACCTAAAGAGGGGGGTTCCCATTAGGCCAGATTACCCAGCCGAGGAATCTAACCCACCATAACCGTTTATCTTGATGGTTTATCTTGACGGGGACGCGCTGAGGCAGAAAGGCGGCCGCTCGAACCTATAGATGTGGCGTTAGCTGCGGCGATCGCGCTGGATATCGTAAATGGCCTTTTCCCAGTACCACTGCTCTGGCTTGCCGGGGTAGCGTTGTCGGACCTGGGAGAGCAGTCGTTCGGCGGTGCCTCGATTGCCGCCCACTAGCCGCAGCAGCAGGCGGCGGGTGCCCGACTGCACAGGGCCACCGACTCGGCCTGCAAACGTAGGGACCTTGCCTCGGATGCGCCCGCCTCTTTGGCGCTGCCGCCACCAAAAGAGGATAGCCAGTGCGATCGCAACTGCCAGCAAAACTGAAAGATCCATAGCCGCCGGGTAAAAAGCCTGTAAAAACTGCCCGTTTCTTTTAGGATGCCCTAAAGAACAGTTAACCGTCATACTGCAGGCTTGAAAGAAGGAGGGCTGACATGGATCGGGTAGAGGCTATTTTGAACTTTTGGTTTGGCGATCCGGCGCTGCCAAACAGTGAGTACGGCCAGCAGCGACAGGTCTGGTTTAAAAAGGACCCCGCCTTTGACGAAACCCTGCGGGACCACTTTCTGGCTGACTATGAGCGGGCGGCGGCAGGACAGCTTAATGACTGGCAGGCTCAGCCCCACTCCTGCCTGGCCCTGATTGTGCTGCTCGATCAGCTGCCGCGCAATCTGTTTCGCGGCGACCCGCGCAGCTTTGCCACCGATGGGCAGGCACTCGCCACTGCCCGCTACGCAGTACAGCAGGGATTTGACCAGGCGCTGATTGCGGTAGAGCGGATTTTTGTCTATCTGCCCTTTGAGCACAGCGAAAACTTGGCCGACCAGCAGGAGTCGGTACGGCTGAGTCAAGCCTTAGTTCACCAGCACCCGGAACTTGAAAACATCTTTGACTATGCTCTGCGGCACCGGGATGTAATTGAGCGGTTTGGCCGCTTTCCCCACCGCAACGAGGTTTTGGGCCGTGAGACTACGCCTGCAGAAGCCGAGTTTCTAACGCAGCCCGGTTCTCGCTTCTAAAGACAGATTCTCGCGACCAGGCTACCCCAGGCTTAACTAAACTTCGTTAGCATCAAGCTGAGGCATTTGGGAAAAGCATGACCGTCTCGTCACGGATATCGCGCCAGGGAGAAATTGTTGAAGTCGTGCTGCGCCACGGCTGGGACTCTATGCGGCGGCTGCTCAGCGGCAGTCAGACCGATGAGCCGGAACTGCCCCCGCCCGCAGTGCTGCGCAACATCCTGACCGATTTGGGGCCAGTCTATGTCAAGCTGGGCCAGATTCTCAGCACTCGGCCCGATCTCCTGCCAGCCGCCTACATTGAGGAACTGAGCCGGCTGCAGACAACGGTGCCTGCCGCGCCAGCGATTGAGGTAGAAGAGACAATCCGGCGGTATTTGCCGAAGCCGCCAGAGCAGCTGTTTGAGGTGCTGGACTACCATGCGATCGCAGCCGGATCGATCGCTCAAACTCACCACGCCGTGCTCAAAGATGGTCGACAGGTGGCGCTTAAGGTGCAGCGCCCCGGCATTGACCGCCTAGTCGCCCGCGACACGGCGCTGATTCGAGACATTGCCCGGCTGCTGTCGGCCACCCAGTTTGGCCAGCGCTACAACGTCATGGCCCTGGCCGAAGAGTTTAGTGAAGCCATCCACGCCGAGCTCGACTTCACAACCGAGGCCACCTACACCGATCAGTTGCGCCGCAGCCTCAACCACGGCAAGTGGTACGACCCCAAGCAGATCGTTGTGCCCGAAATCCTCTGGGATCTGACCAATCCAAAGCTGCTGGTAATGGAGTGGCTAGACGGTCAGCCCATTCTGACCGCCGACATTGCCCACGAGGAAAGCCCTGCTGCCGAAATGATGCGAGGGGCCATTACTACCCTGCTGTTTCGGACCTTTATACAGCAGTACTTTGTCGATGGGTTTTTCCATGCCGACCCTCACCCCGGCAACATTTTCTACCTTAAAGATGGACGGCTTGCCCTGCTAGACTGCGGCATGATGGGCCGTATCGATCCCCGTACCCGCTCTACCCTGACCGAAATTGTGCTGGCCATCGTCAACTGCGATGCCCAACGCTGCACCCAGCTCACCCTAGATATTGCTGAGCCGCTGCAGACCGTTAATCTGGCCCGGCTGGAGAGTGACTACAGCCAGCTCCTGGGCCGCTACTATGGGCTCAGCCTGGAGCAGGTGAATACAGCTAAAGTCTTTGGCGAACTGCTCGATGCGGGTACCCGCAACCACCTGCGCTGGCCCGCCAATGTTGGCCTCTTTGCCAAATCAATGGCCAATTTAGAGGGAGCGGCCCGTCAGTTTAACCCCAAGGTCAACCTGCTGGATGAAGTGAAGCCGCTCATGACAGACCTGTTCCGCCACCAGCTGGTGGGCGAAGACCCGCTCCAGGCTCTCCTAAGAACTGGTCTGGAGTTTCGCAACCTGTCTTTGAGTTCGCCCCGGCAGTTTAGCTTTTTGCTGGACCGGCTCAGCTCCGAGCAGCTCACCTGGAACCACAGTGTACAGGGGCTAGATGACCTGCGCCGCAGTATCGATACCGCAGCAAACCGGCGGGCCTTTAGTACGGTGGTGGCTGCGCTGATTATTGGTGCAGCGATTGTCTCTACTAGTCAGCAGTCGTCGCAGGGGCAGATTCTCAGCAATATCTTGTTTGCCGCCGCCAGCTTCTTGGGCCTATGGCTAGTGTTTAGCATTCTTAGAACTACCCGGTGGCGGTAGGGCCAACATCAGGGCAGATTACATGGGAACTTGTTTGATTACCGGTGCAAATCGGGGAATTGGGTATGAGTATTGCCGGCAGCTGCAGGCAAGGGGAGAACGTGTCATTGCCGTCTGCCGCGCTGCCTCTAAGGAGTTAAAGCAGCTTGGAGTTGAGATTGAGGAGGCTGTGGATATCACCTCGGATGCTTCTGTGGCGGAGTTGCGAGGCCGACTGGGAGACACCGAGATCGACATCTTGATCAATAATGCCGGCATCCTCAAACGGGTAACGTTAGAAAACCTCGACTTTGACAGCATTCGGGAGCAGTTTGAGGTGAATGCTCTAGGGGCTCTGCGGGTGACTCATGCACTTCTGCCCAGTCTTAAGGCGGGATCTAAGATTGTGTTGATGACTAGCCGCATGGGATCGATTGGGGACAATTCCTCTGGCGGTTCCTATGGCTACCGCATGTCGAAAGTGGCACTGTCGATGGCGGGAAAGTCACTGGCGCACGATCTCAGGGAGCATCGTATTGCTGTAGCAGTTCTGCATCCTGGCTTGGTTCAAACCCGGATGACTAACTTTGTAAAAGGCGGCATTACCCCGGAGGAATCTGTGAACGGGCTACTAGCTCGAATTGATCAATTAACCCTGGAGAACACAGGCACGTTTTGGCACGCCAATGGGGAGGTGTTGCCGTGGTAGCGCTAAGCTTTTTGAAGGTTAGCTCACGCTTCTAACTCTTCCCGGCTGTGGCCCGATTCACTAAGTGTTGAATTCGCCTGTAATGGGCTCCTTTCCAGTAGACCTGGCTACAGTCTTGGCACAGCGCAAACTCGCTGTAGTGAAGACGGGTTAGTGGAGGCAGTCGGTCAGCAACCTCATTTTCGTCTACTGCAATGACTTGACCGTTACAGCGGGGGCAGCGCTTTAGGGGCGTTGCTTTGTCCTGCAGGCGGAACCTCCCTAAAACCTCTTTAACCTGATCCTCTGGGTCATGGGAGCGCACAATGTACCCGTAAGCGACGATGCTGCGCTTCAATAGTCCTCGGTCTTGAGTTAGCAGCACTCGCTGTTCCTGGCTAGAAATTTGGGCCAGTTCATCATCAGCGTAATCATTGCGGTACAGGGCATCAAATCCCAACAGCCGGAGATAGGTTGTTAGCTTGCCCAGATGCACGTCTAGGACAAACCGAATCTGGGATAAGGGGGCAGGGCGAACCGGTGAAACAGATGCGATCGCAAGGCTTTGGAAGCAAGGATAAACGCTGATGCGGTCTCCATCCTGTACTGGATAGTTAAAAGCAACGGGCTCTCCATTGACCAGAATTAGGTCTACCTCTGGATGGGGCACTCCTAGCGCTTCAATAACATCCTTGATAGCAGCCTGCTCATTAACGGAGTGGGCAAACTCTACCTGCCTGCGCTTAGGGGAGAGAAAGTCATTTAGTCCGGCGTAGAACCGGAAGCGTAGTTTCAGCATCTAGTTCGCCCTTGCCTAAGTCCTTTCCTAATTTTGAGACATCAACGTTAAAGTAGCCGTCGAGAGCCCGGCTGAATAGGATGGCAGCAGTTTCCTATGTCGCTAGATACCTTCAACTTCTAGGCGAAAACGTTAATCTGAAACAGCAAAATCTTAAGCAGCGAAGAGATTTAGCCCATGACATCCCTCTTTCAGCCGCTCTCGATGCGAGGTGTGACCTTTCGAAAT
>JACVRP010000505.1 GCA_014534385.1 Cyanobacteria bacterium Co-bin13 | reverse complement strand
GTCGAGATTCTGCGCCGCGCATTTCGGACAGAACATTCAAGACCTCCTGAGCGAGAGCCGGGCGCGCCTCATCGCTCGCCGCCGTCCCGGTCATGCTTATACGCCGCCGCCCCCGCGAGTGTTCGCTGCCGCAGGGCTTCGTAGAGCAGGAGTGTACCTGCGATCGCAACGTTGAGCGACTCGACGGCTGGACTGAGGGGAATTTTCACCTGCTGCGACACCTGCTCTAGCAGCGCCGGGGAGAGCCCACCGCCCTCGTTGCCCAGGAGGATCACGGTGGGTGGATGAAAATCAACGGCCCAGTAATCAACGTCTGCCTGGGCGCTGGTGCCCAGCACCTGAATGCCTGCCTGCCGCCACTGGCTAACCTGGGCTGCCAGATCAGGGCTCACTGTCGTCGGGCAGCGAAACCACTGCCCAGCCGAGGCCCGCAGCACCTTAGGGTGATCGGGATCAACGCTGTCGGCGCTGAGCCAGAGGCCGTCGGCAGCCACCGCACTGGCGCTGCGGATGAGGGTGCCTAAATTGCCGGGATCCTGCAGGGTTTCAGCCGCAATGCCCAGACTGGGGGTGGCAGCTGCGGCCAGCGGAGTGCGGTGGGGGGCCACGGCCACAACCCCATCGGGATGGACAGTAGTTGCGATCGCGGCCAGCACCTCTGGGCTAACCACCTCAAACCGTGCTGCATAGCCCACCAGCGCCTGCTGCAGCTCAGGGTAGCGGCCTTCCCAGGCAGGGGTACAACACACAACCTCTAGGGGGTAGCTCGCCTGCCAGGCCTCCTGCACCAAATGCGTGCCTTCTAGCAAAAACTGCCCGTAGGCCCGTCGCCCTTTGGCCTGGTGCAGCTTACGAATGTGTTTAACCAAGGAATTTTGCAGGCTCGTCAACATCGCGACGTTTCCTTCAGAGAGCTCAAACCAACCACCAGCCCCTCTTTTGCCATCCTAGGATTGATTAGAATTTATTGAAGAACTGGCTTGATAGATAACAAAGTTTAAATCTTCATTTCTTCTCACTAAAACAAACAAAAAAGTGCTATCGAAATAGCACTTTTTGAAATTCAAAGCTGCCTAAACGTAGCTTTGTGTTGTATGCGGAACCCGGGACTTGAACCCGGAAGTCCTTGCGAACACTAGAACCTGAATCTAGCGCGTCTACCAATTCCGCCAGTTCCGCTAGCGGTGCAGCATCTCTGCCGCGATTTACCAATATGCGCTAGAAAAACCATTTCGTCAAGTAGTTTTTCCAAAAAGATTTTTACCCCTGGAAGAAAGTCATCGAGCAATTAGGCCAAATTGCCGAAAACAGGTAAAAAACGCAGTAGCGAACCAGAAGGTTTCGGGTAGAATCTAGACGAAAAAATTCTGTCGCGTTAATTAAGTTTTGGAGGCTAAGCCTATCGCTACCCCGACTGATCTGCACAACATGTCTGCTTCCCCTGAGGCAGACAATTCAGTGCTGGAAATTTACGGCAGAGCCTCCTTATCGGGGCAAGTAGCCATCAGCGGCGCAAAAAACTCTGCGCTGGTTGTGATGGCAGGTGCCCTGCTTTGCTCTCAGCAGTGCCGGATTCGCAACATTCCCTCCCTAGTAGACGTTGATCGCATGGGAGAAGTTCTCCTGGCACTGGGAATGAAAATTTCCCGGGATGGCAACACTCTAGACATTGATTCCAGCACGATTCACCACACCAAGGCCCCCTACGAGCTGGTCAGTCGCTTGCGGGCCAGCTTTTTCGTCATCGGTCCGCTGCTGGCCCGCATGGGTGTAGCTCGGGTACCCTTGCCTGGTGGCTGCGCGATTGGGGCTCGCCCGGTGGAGCTGCATGTGCGCGGGCTGCAGGCGATGGGTGCAGACGTGCACATTGATCACGGCACCGTTCATGCCTACATTCCGGGCAGTCGTCGCCGGCTACAGGGAGCCCACATCTACCTCGACTACCCCAGTGTGGGTGCGACAGAAACCCTGATGATGGCCGCTACCCTAGCCGACGGGGAAACCATCATTGAAAATGCTGCCCAGGAGCCTGAAGTGGTCGATCTGGCTAACTTCTGCCGGGCCATGGGAGCGCGCATTCGAGGCGCAGGCACCAACACCATCACCATTGCCGGAGTCCCTAGCCTGCACGGCACCGACTACGGCATCATTCCTGACCGCATTGAAGCAGGCACCTTCTTGGTGGCCGCAGCGATTACTCGCTCTGAGATCACCCTGTCGCCGATTATTCCAGAGCATCTCACTGCCGTCATCGCCAAGCTGCGCGAAGCCGGGGGCGACATCGTTGAGGAAGGTCCCAACCGGGTCAGGTTTATTCCAGGGGATGTCATTCGCCCCATCGATATTCAGACCGGCCCTTTCCCAGGCTTCCCTACGGATATGCAGGCCCAGTTTATGGCCCTGATGAGCCTGTGCGATGGCAACAGCCTGATCACCGAAACGGTGTTTGAGAATCGGCTGCGCCATGTGGCCGAGCTTAACCGCATGGGCGCTGATATCCGCATGAACGGCAACTGTGCCATCGTCAAAGGGGTGTCTAGCCTGTCTGGGGCTCCTGTCTTAGCCACCGATCTGCGAGCCTCTGCAGCGCTGGTGTTGGCGGGACTGGCAGCAGAAGGCACCACCGTGATCCAAGGCCTGCACCACCTGGATCGGGGCTACGAAAACCTAGAGGCCAAGCTGCGGGGTCTAGGGGCAAAGCTCAACCGAGTGACCGCTGCTGAGGCAGGCACTACTCCCTTAGCTGCGGAGGTCGGCCTCTAGTCTCTACCTCTAAACTTGAAGGCGGGAGCGCCAACGCCGCGCTCCCGTTTGCTATGAGTTTGACGATGAATTGAGGATTG
>JACVRP010000304.1 GCA_014534385.1 Cyanobacteria bacterium Co-bin13 | reverse complement strand
TGTTTACCCGGCGAGATCGCACCGTCATTCCCGATGTCGTTACCTGGCACAACGGAGTTCGGATTGTTCATGTGCCGGTAGGACCGCCCCAAGCGATTCCTAAAGAGCAGCTGCTGCCCTACATGGAGGAATTTGCTGAGTTTGTCCTCGCCTTTATGCGAGAGGAGCGGCTCAAGCTGAATGGGTCATTTAAAGGACGGCATTTCTACGACCTGATCCACGCCAACTTCTGGATGTCGGGCTTAGTGGCGCACCGGGTCAAGCAGGCGACGAGTGTTCCCTTTGTGATTACCTTCCACGCTCTGGGGCGGGTGCGGCGGCGGCACCAGGGACAGGCCGATGGGTTCCCCGATCAGCGCTTTGCCGTTGAGGATGAGCTGGTGCAGGCGGCGGACTCAATTGTGGCCGAATGCCCCCAGGATCGAGACGATCTGATCGAGCTATACCAGGCCGACCCAAACAAAATCCGCATTATTCCCTGCGGCGTGGATGCGGCTGAATTTTGGCCGATTCCTAAGGACAAGGCGCGGGCTACGCTGGGGCTGCCTCAGGATGAGCGCATAGTGCTCCAGCTGGGGCGAATGGTGCCGCGTAAAGGAGTGGACAACGCCCTGCGGGGTGTCGCTATTCTGAATGATCAGGAGCAGCTGCCGACCCAGCTATTAGTGGTTGGCGGCGAATCCCCTGAACCAGACCCGGCTCTAACCCCGGAGATCGGGCGACTTCAAACCCTGGCCGAGGACCTGAACATTGCCGATCGGGTCACGTTCATTGGCCAGCGGGGTCGTGAGGTGTTGAAGTACTACTACAGCGCCGCCGATGTCTTTGTCACAACGCCCTGGTACGAACCCTTTGGCATCACGCCTTTGGAGGCAATGGCCTGCGGGACTCCGGTTATTGGCTCTAATGTGGGCGGCATTAAGTTCACTGTGAGGGATGGTGAGACAGGGTATTTGGTGGCTCCCAACGAGCCGCAGGCGCTGTGCGATCGCATCTCTTTTCTCTACCGCAACCCCGCCATGCTTAACCTGTTTGGGCGGCAGGCAATCCGCCATGTGGCCAGCCAGTTTACCTGGCCCAAGGTAACGAGTGCGATCGCAGCCCTCTATGAGGACGTGCTGGCCCTGGAGCCCCAGCCCACCAGCCTGTCCTCAGAAGATGTCGGTGAGCTGAACCGCATGGAAGACTGCTTTGATGCCGCCATCATGGCCCTCAAGCAGTCCCAGCAGGTGCTCAGCGCCGACATTTTGGCGGCGGCCAGGCTGATCAGCCAGTGCTTTACTCAAGGCGGCAAAGTGTTGGTCTGCGGCAATGGCGGCAGCGCTGCCGACTCCCAGCACTTCGCGGCTGAGCTGGTGGGTCGCTTCTGCTCACCTCACCGGGCGGGGCTGCCCGTCATCGCGCTGACTGCTGATACTGCCTTCCTCACCGCCTGGTCGAACGATGTGGGCTATGAAGACATTTTTGCCCGCCAGGTTCACACCTTCGGCCAGCCGGGGGACGTGCTGCTGCTGATGAGCACCAGCGGTCGCTCTCCCAACCTGATCCGCGCGGTGGAAGCGGCTAGCACTCGCAATGTGGCCACCATTGCGCTGCTGGGCGGGAGCGGGGGCGAGTTGCGATCGCAAGTGGATCTACCCCTCTGCGTTCCCGCCAGCGACACCCAACGCATTCAGGAGGTACACATTCTCATTCTGCATTTGCTGTGCGAATGGGTTGAGGAGGATTTGCTACGGGCCAAATGTCCCCCGTCGTCCCCAGCTGTCTCGCCGTCCCTCACTCCGGCAGAGCTGCGGGTAGCCGCGTCTCTGCCCCCCCGAAAGTAATTCCCGCTTTTCCACCCCAGCACAGACGGTGAGTTCCGTCTTCAGAAACCCTTGGCGCGATCGCGCCAAGTAACCCAATTTCCCAATCCGTTAGGAGACTATCGATGCAAACTCTTCCCCAAAAAGCAGCTTCTGATCAGCCCCTGGCTAACAAAGTCGTCATCGTCACCGGCGGTGCCCGTGGCCTGGGCGAAGCCACCTGCAAATGCCTAGCCGAAGCGGGCCTCAAAGTCGTCGTCGCCGACGTGCAGCCCACCCTGGCCGAACAGCTCGTCGCCAAAATTCAGGAGCAGGCGGGCGATGCGATCGCACTGCCCCTCGACGTCAGCGACCCCGATCAGAGCAAAAAACTGATCGATCAGGTGCTAGACCACTACGGCAAGATCGACGTTTTAATCAACAACGCCGGCATCGACGTTACCCTCTCCGTCGAAGAACTCGATGTGCGCGACTGGCAGCGCGTCATGGGCGTCAACCTCAATGGCCCCTTCTATATGTCCAAAGCCGTCTTCTCCCACCTGCGCGAACAGGGCGGCGGCCACATCATCAACATCGTCTCCACCGCCGCCAAACGCGCTTGGGCCAACGCCTCCGTCTACCACGCCAGCAAGTGGGGCCTGCTCGGCTTCTCCCAGGCCCTCCACGTCGAAGGCCGCCCCCACAACATTAAAGTTACCTCGGTGATCGCTGGCGGTATGCGCACCCCCTTCCTGCTAGAGCGCTTCCCCGACATCGACGTGAACACCCTGCAAGACCCCATGAACGTGGCCGAAACCATCAAGTACCTGCTGATGCAGCCGAAGGACACAGTGATCTCCGAGATTATGGTGCTGCCCATGAAAGAGACTTCTTGGCCGTAGAGGGGTAGATGGGTGGGGAAGATGGGGGAGAAGAAGACGTGGGGACACGGGGACACGGAGACGCGGAGACGCAGCAAGCCAACTCGTTCCCAGGCTCTGCCTGGGCATGGCCGACAGAGGATCTGCCTCGCTTAGACCCCGCCCCCAAAGCAGTGAGCTAATCCAACTGCCCCCATTAGCCAACACCCCCATCTCCCCTCCCCGCGTCCCCGCGTCTCCCCCTCCCCGCGTCCCATCCACCCCCTACCCTCCCACCCATGCCCAAGGCCATTTTCCTCGACAAAGACGGAACCCTGATCGAAGACGTCCCCTATAACGTCGACCCAGATCGCATAGTGCTCTGTTCAGGGTCGCTGGATGGCGTTCACAAGCTGCACCAGGCGGGCTATCTGCTGATTGTGATTACCAACCAGTCGGGGGTAGCTCGCGGATATTTTGACGAATCGGCGCTACCTGCGGTGGAGCAGCGGCTGCGGCAGATGTTGGGGGTGCCGTTGGCGGGATTTTACTACTGCCCGCACCATCCGGAGGGCACCGTAGCGAAGTATGCCGTTTCCTGTGGCTGCCGTAAGCCGGAGCCGGGGATGCTGCTGCGGGCCGCTGCCGAGCACGACATCGACCTGCAACAGTCCTGGTTTATTGGCGACATTTTGAACGACGCTGAGGCGGGCCGGAAAGCGGGCTGCCGCACGATTTTGATTGACAACGGCAACGAGACGGAGTGGGTGCTCACGCCCAACCGGGTGCCGCACCACATCACCACTGATTTAGATCTCGCTGCCGATTACATTCTTCAGGCCCAACATCCTCACAGCTATACCCCCAGCCATGACTACTCCAGACGCTCAGACCAATCGGTTGCTTGATTTGATCGATCGCTTTGCCCACCTGAAGGTGCTGGTGATTGGCGAAGCCATTCTCGATAGCTACCTTCAGGGCGCAGTCACCCGCCTCTGCCGGGAAGCGCCTGTGCCCATCGTTGACGTGGATCAGCGCCAGTATGCACCGGGAGGAGCGGCTAACACAGCGGCGAATGTGGCCCGTCTAGGCGGCGAAACCTACTTCCTGTCGGTGATTGGCTGCGATTATGAGGGCGATCGCCTACGCGAGGCCTTGGCCGAGCGGGATGTACGGCTCGACGATCTGCTCAGCCATCCCCATCGCCGCACGCTGGTCAAACAGCGGGTGATGGCGTCTTCTCACCTACTGGTGCGCTTTGACCAGGGCAGCATTGACGCCATTGATAGCGAGGTCGAGAATCTGCTGATTCAAAGGTTGGTGCAGCGGTTCCCCACCTGCGACGCAGTGGTGATTTCGGACTACGCCTACGGCATTTTTACGCCGAGGGTGATTGAAACGCTTAAGCAGCTTCAGGCGGAGCATTCCCGCGTGATTGTGGCTGATTCAAAGCGGCTCCAGGCGTATGCCGAGGTAGGGGTAACTGCGGTTAAGCCTAACTACGATGAAACGGTGCAGCTGCTGGGTCTACCCAAGCTAAATGGCCACTCCCGAGTCGAACAAATTTCCCGCTACGGCCAGAGTGTACTGAAGGTTGCGGGCACCCAAATGGCGGCTCTAACCATAGACGAAGACGGAGCTGTGGTTTTTGTCGGTGATCGTCCTCCTAGCCGCACCTTCGCGAAACCTGCCCCCGGCTCCCACGCCACTGGTGCAGGCGATACCTACGTTGCGACTTTAGCCCTGGCTCTGGGGGCAGGGGCAGACCCCCATGCGGCGGCTTCTTTGGCTGCGATCGCAACCGCTGTCATTGTGCAGGAAGAAGGCACTACCTGCTGCAATCCGCTGGCCCTGCGCCGCGCCCTGTTTGACCAGAACAAGCGCATTTTCAATCACACAGAACTGGTGTCGCTGGTGAATCAGCATCGGGCGTTGGGCAAGCGCGTTGTCTTTACCAATGGCTGCTTTGACATTCTCCACTCGGGCCATGTCACCTGCCTGGAGCAGGCCAAGGCTTTGGGCGATGTGCTGATTGTGGGGGTCAACAGCGATGAAAGCGTTCGCCAGCTCAAGGGGCCAACTCGCCCAGTGAACAACTTGGCTGATCGGCTGACGGTGCTGGCGGCGCTGGGCTGCGTAGACTATGTGGTGCCTTTTAGCGATCGCACTCCCCGTGAGCTAATCCGCATCATTCGCCCCGACGTGTATGCCAAGGGCGGCGACTACACCCGCGACACCCTGCCCGAAACGCCGCTGATTGAGGAACTGGGTGGCGAGGTGAGAATCTTGCCCTACCTGGACAATCGCTCTACCACCAACCTGATTCAGCAAATTCGCACAGGATACGCCGAATGACGCCTGCCGACTGGACGCC
>JACVRP010000094.1 GCA_014534385.1 Cyanobacteria bacterium Co-bin13 | reverse complement strand
GAAGTCAGGCCAAACCCACGTTCAGAAGTACCTGCGCCCTCTGCTAGAGCGCATTCAAAATGGAGAGATCGATCCTTCCTTCGTGATCAGCCATAGGCTGCCGCTGGAAGAGGCTCCCCACGCCTACAAGATCTTCCGCGACAAGCAGGAAAACTGCACCAAGGTTGTGCTCAAACCCTTTAGTCAGCCTGCAGAAACGGCGGCGGTCTAGTCGGGTTAGGGCTCTGCTAGCCGAGGAGGCGGGGAAAGAGAGACGCGGAGACGCGGGGACAGGGAGACGCGGGGATTGCTCAGATTGGGCTCATCACGTCTCTCTGTTTTCCAAGTTCCAGGTTTGCCTTGAAGCACTCAGTCAGCTCAGGAATAGGGAGTCTAGTCCAAGACAATGGCTCTCGTAGGTTGGCGTCAAGTGCAGTGCGGCCTAGCGAACCCAGCAGTGCGCCCCAACAGCTCATCAGCAATCTAGAGCGGGTTTAGGGACCTCTCATTTTTGGCCGCTGCCCAGGCCGTAAGATCAAAGGGCATTTTTCTTCCAGCAGATGCCTTGATTTCTGTCGTTTTGCCCTGCCTCAATGAGATGCGCCACGGCTATCTAGAGCGCATCCTGAGCAATCTGTCTGCCCAGCAAGGGCCGAAGGAACTGATTGCCGTTGTCAGCCCCTGCACTGACGACACGCTGGGTGTCTTGCGCCAGTACCCCCAGTGGCGAATTTTAGAAACCGATGCTCAAAACCGGGCGCAGCGCCTAAACGCTGGTATTTATGCCAGTAGCGGTGAAATTGTCCTATTGCATCATCCGGCGACGCTGCTGCCGGAGCGCATTGCCCTGGCTCAGATTGAAGCGCTAATGGTCGATGCTGAGGTGGTTTGGGGCGGCTTTCACCATAGCTTTGACCTGGACCACTGGCTGCTGCGGTTTACCTCCTGGTACTCTAGCCGGGTGCGATCGCACTACAGCCACATCCTCTATCTAGACCACTGCATCTTTGCCCGCCGCTCATTGTTAGAAAAGATTGGCGGCCTCCCCGACATGGACATTTTTGAGGATACGGTGCTGAGCCAACAGCTGAGTCAATTTGGGGCTCCGGTGCTGCTGCCGGAGAAAATTGTTACCTCGGCCCGCCGCTTTCGCCAGCGCGGGATTTACCGGCAGGCTTTGCTGAATCAGCTTCTAAAGGGCATGTATCACGCTCGCCTAGACCCCAGCTGGATGAACTGGCTCTATGAGCGCCAGAGCCAAATCAACGTAGCCTATAAAGACCAGTCGCAAAAGATAGAAATTAAGCCGTCAGAGAAAAAAGGATAAAAAAATTCCCCGGTAAAAACCAGGGAAGCAATCAGGGTGCATCTACCAATTCACTTTTCCCCAGCTGCAGCTGCCGTCCGGAAACTCTCTGGCAAACCCAAGTCTAATTTTTTACAGCTATTTTCGCTTGGGTTCGCCACCCATCCACTCATCCACCCGCCCACAAAAGCCTGTGACCTATTAGTCTGAAGATCGAGGATCCCATCCAGCTTTTACTGGGCTAGGAGAAGCCCCTAAAGCACCTCTCCCAGCCCATCGAATCACTCGACCGCATATAGGTTCTCAGGCTATGGTTGAGCCTGCCTCTGCCCAAGGTCGTATTACTGGCTTTGCTCACCCGTGCCAGAATGGACTATTGCTGATCCGTTGCTTCCATGACAACCTCATCTACGCCGTTAAATGCGACGTTAACCGCCTACGACCTGTGGAAATGCTATGGCGATAGTGCGGTGGTGCAGGGTATCAACTTTGTGCTGGAGCCGGGGGAAATTGTCGGCCTGCTTGGGCCGAATGGGGCCGGGAAAACCACCACCGTCGGCATGCTCTACGGCTCTGTAGTGCCCTCGCGGGGGTTTGTCCAGTTTGGTCCCTGGCAAATGCCGGTGCAGGGACGGCAGGCTCGTACCCACATGGGCATTGTCACCCAAGAAGACAACCTCGATCCTGACTTCACAGTTTTTGAAAATCTGACCCACTTTGCCCACCACTACCGCATTTGGGGTCAGACAGCCCGGCAGCGGGCTGGAGAATTGTTAGATCTGGTCAATCTGCAGGACAAGGGGAAATACCAGATCGATGAACTCTCGGGCGGCATGAAGCGGCGACTGGTGCTGGCGCGAGCACTGCTGAACCATCCTCGGCTGGTCTTTTTAGACGAGCCCACCACCGGGCTAGACCCCGATGCCCGTCAAGACTTTTGGCGGCTGGTGCTGCACCTAAAGTCAGAGGGCTGCGGCGTACTGCTGACCACTCACTATATGGATGAGGCGCAGCGGCTGTGCGATCGCATTCTCCTGATGCAGCAGGGCAAAGTTATCGACGAGGGTAAGCCTCTGGACCTCATTGCCCGGGTCGTAGGGCGCGAAGTCGCCGAAGTAGAAGGCATCGCCCCCGAAAAACTGCAGGCCCTAGCCGACCAGTTTGGCGTATGGACTCGTCCCTTTGGCAACGCCACCCTGGTAACCTTGCCGCTGGAGCAACCCGACACCCTCTGGCAGCAAATCGAAGCCCTCCATCCCCTGCGGCTGGCGCGGCGTCAGGCCAACTTAGAAGATGTATTCCTGCGTTTGACCGGGACTTTATTGGAATGAGTGTAGTTAAACGAGTTGCGGCTACCCCCTGGGGCGTCTATTCCGTCTGGTGGCGGCACTTTCAGGTATACCGCAGCACCTGGCTGGTGAACTTTTTGCCGCCTATCTCCGAGCCCATCATCTACCTGGTGGCCTTTGGCTACGGGCTAACGCCGCTAATCGGTGACGTGCTGTACCTAGACCAAACCGTGTCCTATCCCCAGTTCATTGCCCCCGGCATGATCGCCATTGGGGTGCTGTTTCAGTCCTTTTTTGAAGGGGCCTACAGCAGCTTCATTCGGCTCAACTTCCAAAAAACCTGGCAGGCGCTTCTGACCGCTCCCCTCAGCTTCACCGACGTTTTTTTGGGGGATTGGCTCTGGGCGGCAACCAAGGGCAGCATCGCCGGAACACTGACCGGCCTGGTTGCGGTTGTGGCTGGCCTATACGCCCTGCCCCACCTGCTGCTGTCGCTGCCCCTAATTGTGCTGGGCAGTCTCTTGTTTGGGGCCTTTGGCCTATTCGTCGCCGGACTGGTGCGCAAAGTCGATCAGGTCAATGTCCCGATCTTTCTGGTGATTATTCCTATGTTCACCCTCTGCGGCACCTACTTCCCCCGCGACACCCTACCCCGCGTACTGCAAGGCATTGCCGGAGTGCTGCCGCTGGCTGCGCTGACCGATCTGCTGCGCTGGCCGATGGGGCTGCCGACCTGGTGGCCGTTTTCCCTGCTCTGGCTGCTAGTAGCTACGGTAATCATGGCGCGACTGGCAGCCTTAAGGATTTACCCCAAGCTGTTCTCCTAAGCAAACGACTCAATCGGACAACCCAATTCCAGCAATGCCTGATTTAGAATCCGCTCCTGCTGCCTCTTCGCCCCCCAACCCCTGGCAGTACAAACCCTGGTGGTGCCAGCCCTGGTCTATTGCCCTAACCGGCGTAGGCCTGATTGGCGGTAGCTGGGTGCTCCTAGAGCGCTGGTGGATTACCCTCCTCATCGGGATTCCCGTCACCGTCTGGATGGGCTTCTTCCTACTACTCTGGCCCCGCCTGATGGTAGAGTCTGGCCTGCTCAATTCGCTGACCCAGGAGCAAGACCAGTAGGCAGAAGACAGGCGATAGAAGCCTTCCCCCCTCTACCTTACCCCTCACCCCTAGGCTCCTCGCCCTAATCTCCTCCCCGCGTCTCCGTCTCCCCGCGTCTCCCCTACCTCCCTACCCCCCCGGCGGCTTCAACACCTGATAGGCAATGAAAACCAGAAAGGTGACGTAGCTAATCGTCAGAACCCAATCCTGCCAGTTGCCGTAGGTATCCATTCAACGCCGATCTCTAGGGTAGATTTTCATTGTCTCCGATAGCTGTACCCTGCTCCTGGTATCAATGGCTATGTTGCCAGCAGGAGAGATGCGCTATTGGTAGAGGCATGGGACACAACAGATTCAGTTGCTCCTTCTTGGCTCAGCGATTAGCTCAAGGCGCAAGGGCTGACGCCGCCTACAAAGAAGGAGGCACTTAAATGAGATTTAGCATTAAACGACTGCCGCTGCGATCGCAGCTCCTATTCGTCAGTATTGCGGTAGGGATGCTGCTGCCGGGGGGCCACGTCTACGCCTTTTTGATCCGCTATGCCGTCATGGCGATGCTGTTTCTGTCGCTGCTAGACTGCCGCATTTCCCTGAAGCTGCTGCTGCATCCCCATCTATGGCGGCTTTTGGGAATGATGGGGGGAATTGCGATCGCAACCTTCGCCCTGTTTCGCCTCGTCAGTGCAGACTTGGCGCTGATCGCCTTTCTGCTGGCGGTCACGCCGACGGCCACCGCCGCGCCTGTGGTCACCCGCTTTCTTCAGGGTCAGGTGGACTACGTCACGGCCTCCGTCATTTTGACCAATGGCCTGATGGCGCTGGCCATTCCCCTGGTGCTGCCGCTGCTCAGCGACAGCAGTTCAGCCAACATGGGGCAAATCCTAAACGCAACGCTGGTCGTCATTGCCGCGCCGCTGGTGCTCTCTCAAGTCCTAATTCGCACCTCTCCTAAACTCAGCCAGCAGCTCACCGCAGTTAAAGATTTGTCCTTTTACCTTTGGCTGCTGGCCCTGCTGCTAGCCTCTTCTAGAACCAGCCACTTCATCCTGTACGAATCTGGCAACTGGAACGCCCTGCCAGGCATGGCCCTAGTCGCCCTAGTTCTCTGTGCGCTTAACTTTGGGGTAGGCCACTGGCTAGGCAGGCCCACCATGGCCCAAGAAACCAGCCAGTCCCTCGGCCAAAAAAATACGATGCTCGCCATCTGGCTCTGCCTGACCTTTCTTAATCCCCAGATGGCCCTGGGACCGATGTTCTATGTCCTGTTTCAGAACGTATATAACTCGTATCTGATTGCTGGTGTGAGGAAGGGATAGGGGGACGCGGGGACAAGGGGGACGTGGGATAGAGATGGGGAAATAGGGTAGGTGAGGAAGAGACACCGGGACGTGGGGAAGTGAAGATGGAGAAAGGCACTCTCGTTCCCATGCTCTGCATGGGAATGCTTAGCGGAGGCTCTGCCTCCTTGTCTCGCCTATGAAGTTAGACAGAGAGAAGGAAGATCCTACTGCCCTCTGGCTTCTACCTTCCTTCCCCGCGTCCCCGCGTCTCCCCTGCTCCCCTGCCCCCTCGCCCTACTTCGCCGCCGTCTGCATCATCGGCTCAACTGCGCCTGCCAAGGTTCGCAGCATCTTCGCAGTGGTCTCAAAATCCACGCAGGAATCGGTGATGCTCTGGCCGTACACCAGGGAACTCAAGTCTTTGGGAATGGACTGGCTGCCTGCCTTGAGATGGCTCTCGATCATCACGCCCAGGATATGGCGGGAGCCGCCGCGCATCTGCTCGGCCAGGTTCTCTAGCACGGGCACCTGCTGCATGTGATCTTTGTTGGCGTTGGCGTGGCTGCAGTCAACCATCACGCGGGGGTTGAGGTTGAGCTTGGCCAGTTCTGCCGCTGCCTGGTTGACGTGGTCAGCGGTGTAGTTGGGGCCATTTTTGCCGCCCCGCAGCACCAGATGACAGTCGGGATTGCCCGTTGTTGTGACAATGCTGGCTAGCCCGTGGTGGTTGATGCCTAGGAAATGGTGGGGCCGACTGGCGGCTAGCATGGCGTTGGTTGCGGCCTGCAAGCTGCCATCAGTGTTGTTTTTAAAGCCAATTGGCATCGACAGCCCAGAGGCCATTTCTCGGTGGGTCTGGCTCTCGGTGGTGCGCGCCCCGATGGCGGTCCAGGAGATGATGTCAGCGATGTATTGGGGCGTGATCGGGTCTAGCAGTTCGGTGGCAGCGGGCAAGCCAATGTGAGCCAGATCGAGCAGCAGCCTGCGGGCCAGCCGCAGCCCGGTGTTGATGTCGTAGCTGCCGTCTAGGTGGGGGTCGTTGATCAGGCCCTTCCAGCCGATGTTGGTGCGGGGCTTTTCAAAGTACACCCGCATGATGATTTCGAGCTGGCCTGAAAGTTCGTGGCGCAGCACCGAGAGCTTTTGGCCGTACTCATAGGCGGCATCGACATCGTGCACAGAGCAGGGGCCGACGATGACCAGCAGGCGGCGATCTTCGTTGTAGAGAATGTTGCGGATGCGATCGCGAGTCCCGGCCACAATCTCGGCGGCCTCTGCGCTGAGGGGCAGTTCGTGGTGCAGCAGCGCCGGACTGATCAAAGGACGGGTTTCTACAACGTGCAGGTCTTGGGTCTTGTGCATGGAATTGGCTAGAGTGCGGGGATAGTCTCGGAAACGGGCTAATACAAGTCTTACCTGTAGGCCAGGTGGCTTTTCTTATTGTGACGGCTACCTGGCCCATTATGGGAGGAGCCGGTTAGAAATCCAAACGGTTGCAGGGTTTCTCAATATTCTCAGTCCAATTTTCCCACGTCTCAATTTTTAGATGTTTCGACTTGGGCACTTCAACTTAGACACTTCACAGGGGCAAGAGAATCGGGCGGAAGAACACAGAAAAACCTTTGTATGATCAGGGCAACATTTGCCTGGGAGAACCCGCCTATGTCTGCTCTAATGTCTGCGCTAAAGTATCCCCTTCGCCTCATTCTCAGCTTCATCGCGGCTATGGCCCTGGCCCTGGGAGCCGCACCGGCCGCTTGGGCCGCCGGGAATACCGCTCAGGCCGTCCTCTACAGCACAGCCGATGAAAACCTGGCCCTAGGCGTGGCCCACCTGGAAGAAACCGCTGAGGGGCTAGATATTCAGGTCAGCTTTTTGGGTGCGCCCACGGGCACCCACGGCTTTCATATCCACGCTGGAGACAGCTGCGCCGAGGCCGGCAATGCAGCAGGCGGGCATTACAACCCCGATGAAGTGGAGCACGGCTACCTGATTGAGGATGGGTTTGCCGCGGCCCACGCAGGCGATTTGGGCAATGTGGTGATCGGGGAAGACGGCACCGCCCTTTACACCGCTCTTGTTCCGGGGCTAGCGCTGACGAAAGGAGACCATCCGGTGGCCGATCATGCCTTTATTCTGCACGCCAACCCCGATGACTTTAGCCAGCCTGTTGGCAACGCGGGCAGTCGGGTAGGCTGCGGCATTATTGCCCAGGACTAGCGGCGCTCTATTCTGGGGCAAAGCTACCTGAGACGAAAGTAGAAATTAAGCGCTACGACTGCGGCTAAGGTTGCTGACTGCGTCAGTTCTAGCTGGAGTCCCTGACTTAGCCCGTAGTACAAGCTGCACCAGAGCATCAGGGATAGGCCCAGGGCAGACGATAGAAACTCCAGAAATGCCAAAATCTCAAGCAGGGCGGCGAGCCAGACCATCGAGACTGCCTCCAGGGGGGCGAGATGACTTAATTATGGTGGGTTCGCCTGCTGGCGAACGGAACACATAGTTAAGAAATCACGGGCGGGCAGGCGGTTTACGGTTAGCATCCCAACCAATTACCCCAGGAGTCTTCCCTTGATCCAGCCAGAAGCCCAGTCCCACCGGCTGTCTTACCTGAAGCTGGTTTTAACGATGGTTTTATGGGGCGGCACTTTTATCGCCGGACGGTTGGCGGTTCGAGAGGTGGGGCCTTTTACCGCTGCATTTTGCCGATTTGCCATTGCCTCTCTCTGTCTGCTGCTGCTGACCTACCGCTTTCAAGGTTCGCTGCCTCGGCTCAAGCGAGCCCAAATTTTGCCTGTGCTGCTGCTGGGTTTGACCGGCATCTTTGCCTACAATGTCTTTTTCTTTTCGGGCCTGAAGACGATTCCGGCGGATCGGGCTTCTTTGATCATTGCCTTGAACCCGGTTGCGATCGCACTCGGCTCGGCCCTAGTCTACCGGGAAAAGCTGTCGCTGCTAAAGCTGACAGGCATTGGTCTCTCTCTGCTGGGGGCAGCCCTGGTAATTGGCAACGGCAACCCGCTAACCCTGCTGGCGGGCGGTGTTGGCATGGGTGATCTGTTTATGCTGGGCTGCGTTTTGAGCTGGATGGGCTATACCCTGGTGGGCAAGTCGGTGATGGGCCAGCTGTCGCCCTTTGTGGCCACGACCTATGCCTGTCTGATAGGGGCGCTTTTGCTGCTGCTGCCCGCGCTTGCAGAAGGGCTAGTGGGCGCTGTCGCGCAAATGTCTACGACCACCTGGCTGGGCATTTCCTACTTGGGCATTTTGGGCTCTGCCGTTGGCTTCGTTTGGTACTACCAGGGCATTCAGGCGCTGGGGCCAGCCCGAGCTGGCGTGTTTATTAATCTGGTGCCGGTGTTTGCGATCGCACTGGCAGCCCTGATTCTGGCAGAACCCATCGCCCCTTCGCTGCTGTTGGGAGGCAGTCTGGTGATTGCGGGTGTGACGCTGACCAACCGGGCTAGGTAAAATACATTCTCAAGATGGCTTCAGCTCTACAATTGGGAGAGCTTCTCAGCCCTTCTCAGTGCCCAAAATCCTATGGTGCTAAAGCCAAAAGGTCGTCCCTCATCGCGCATTTCTTCACGCGCGGGCGAATTTTCCAACGTTGTGCGATTTGGTGAGAAACGTATGCCCTGGCAGGACGTTTACCATCACCTGCTGACGATGTCCTGGCCTGGTTTTATCGGTTTGATGGGGCTGGTTTACCTAGCAGTCAATGCCCTGTTTGCGCTGGCTTACCTGCTAGGGGGAGAGGGTGCGATCGCAAATGCCCGACCCGGATCCTTTGCCGACCTGTTCTTCTTCAGCGTTCAGACTTTGGCCTCCATCGGCTATGGGGCTATGTATCCTGAGACGACCTACGCCCACGTGCTGGTAGTCATTGAGGCATTTTTGGGCCTGTTGTTCATCGCCATGGTGACCGGCATTAGCTTTGCCCGCTTCTCGCTGCCAACTGCCCGCATTTTGTTTAGCAACTACGCCGTCATTGCGCCCTACAACGGCGTACCCACGCTGATGTTTCGTACTGCTAACAAGCGGCGCAACCGCATTTTAGAGGCCCAGCTTTGGGTGACGCTGGTGCGCGATGAGACAACCGCCGAGGGTGAGTTTTTCCGGCGGTTCTATGACCTCAGCCTCAGCCGTTCTCACACACCGCTCTTTGCCCTGTCGTGGACGGCCATGCACCCCATTAACGCAGACAGCCCTCTGTACGGTGAGACAGCCGAGTCGCTGCTTAAAACCAATGCCGAAATTATTGTGATTCTCACCGGCATGGATGAAACGACTTCCCAGACCATTCACGCACGCCACTCCTTCCTGTCTGAGGAGGTTTTCTGGAACTATCAGCTGTGCGACATTCTCTGTCGCACCCCCGAAGGACGCAGGGCTATTGACTACTCCAACTTCGATAAAATCGTTCCGATCGAGTCGTCAGCCTCACCCAAATCTGGCAGCAACGGAACCCACAGCCCCGCTCACCCTATCGCCGGAATTGAGCGCGGGTAGCGCTCCATCAAGAGGCGCACCTGCTCGGCATGGTAAGAGCTGCGGGTCAGCGGCGACGACACCACCTGCAAAAAGCCCATCTCCTCACCGGCCTGCCGCCAGGCCTCAAACTGATCCGGCGTCACAAAGCTTTGGACCTGCAGGTGTTTGGCGCTGGGCTGTAGGTACTGGCCAATGGTGAGAATGTCGCAGTGGTGCGATCGCAAGTCCGCCATCACCTGGCGCACCTCCTCATCGGTTTCGCCCAGGCCCACCATAATGCCCGATTTAGTGTAGACCCAGGGAGTAAGTTCACGGGTTCGCTGCAGCAGCTCTAGAGTGCGATCGTAGCTGCCTTGAGGCCGCACGCGTCGGTACAGCCGGGGCACCGTCTCCGTATTGTGGTTCAAGACTTCCGGGTTGGCTGAGAGAATCACAGCCAGCGCTTCCCAATTGCCGCACAAATCAGGAATCAACACCTCAATCGTGGTGCCGGGAGAGGCCTGACGCACCGCCTCAATACAGCGAACAAACTGCAAAGCGCCGCCATCGGGCAGATCGTCCCGGTTGACCGAGGTAATCACCACATGATTCAGCTTCATCCGCTGCACTGCCTGGGCCAGCCGCAGCGGCTCCGTCGGGTCTAGTGCCTGGGGCTTCTTCTCAAAGTCAATATCGCAGTAGGGGCAGGCCCGCGTGCAGGCCGGACCCATAATCAAAAAGGTAGCCGTTCCAGCATTGAAGCACTCACCAATATTG
>JACVRP010000344.1 GCA_014534385.1 Cyanobacteria bacterium Co-bin13 | reverse complement strand
CCCTAACCTTTGCCCGCAACGGCGGCACTACCAACTCCGACGAAATCTTTATCGACCCCTACAATCCCCAGGCCCAGCAAGACTACCAGCGCATGCTGCAGGCAGTACTGCGCCGTCGTCCGGATGGGGTGCTGTTTGACTACATTCGCTACCCACGCGGCAATGGGGCTGGCTCTGTCGCCGCCCGAGTTGACGATCTCTGGATCTACGGCGATGCCTCGCGCAATGTGCTGTTCCAGAGAGCCCTGAACCGGCAGGGACTGGAGCTAATCCAGCGCTACATCAGCCGGGGACACCTGGTTGACTCAGACCTGGATCAGGTAGGGCAGCTCTATCCCACAGAGCCAGAACCCCTCTGGCAGAGCAAAGCGCCCTCCGCTGTCAACCCACTGCCTCCGGCCTCGGTGCGCCGACCAGCGCTGCAAAACGAACTCTGGCGCTTCAGCGTGGCCCACGCCGTTCAAGGGGTCATCGATTTTCTCAGTCAGGTGGCTCAGCCCGTCCAGCGACAGGGCATTCCGGCAGGGGCAGTGTTTTTCCCCAACGGCAACCAGACCGTGGGCACTGGCGGGTTCGACTCGCGCCTACAGTACTGGGATCGCTTCTCGACCTCCCTAGAATGGCACCCAATGGCCTACGGCGTGTGCGGCAACACGGGCTGCATTCTCGATGAGATCCGGCGCGTGCTAGATTCGGCAGGCTCAGGCGGACACCAGTTTGTCAAGCCCGCCATTGCCGGAACCTGGGGCCGCCCCACCAACAACCGCCCAGCCCTAGAAACGCAGATGGAGGCCATTCGTCGGATTGCCCCCCAGATCAAAACAGTCAGCCACTTTGCCTACTCCTGGCAGGATCCAGAGTTTGACCGGGTGCGGAAGTTTTGTCAGTTGAGGTAGGACGGGGAATAGGGGTGGATGGGTGGGGGTAGGTAAGGGAGGTGGGGAAGACACGGAAATCGGGGGACGCGGAGACGCGGAGAGAAAGAACCGAAAGCCCGTGTAGAGACGCAATAAATCACGTTTCTACAACTCCGGGTTAATTAACCCATCCACCTTTAACCCCCCATCGACTGCCCCGCCAGCCACCCTGTCGTCCAGGCGTTCTGAAAATTAAAGCCGCCGGTAATGCCGTCGATGTCGAGGATTTCTCCGGCGAAGTGGAGACCAGGACAGAGGCGGCTTTCCATTGTTTTGAAGTCAATTTCTTTGAGGCTGACGCCGCCGCAGGTGACGAATTCGTCTTTGAAGACGCCTTTGCCTGCGATCGCAAACTCCCCCTGGCTCAATTCCTGCAGCAGGGTCTGCAGACCGGCTTTGGGCAGGTTGGCCCAGGTTAACGTCTCCGATAGACTGGCTCGCTCTAGCACGAGGTACTGCCAGAGGCGGCGGGGCAGCTCAAAAGGGCAGTAGTTGAGGACGAGTTTTTTGGCCTGTTGAGTCTTGGTGTCTAACAGCATTTGTCGCAGGCTGTCGGGGGCTTGGCTGGGCAGCCAGTTCACGGCCAGCGTGCCTAGATAGCGACTTTCGTAGAGGGGGCGAGCCCCCCAGGCGGAGAGCTTGAGCACGGCAGGGCCGCTGAGGCCCCAGTGGGTCACGAGTAGCGGCCCCGTCTGAGTCAGGGGCTTTTGACCGGGCAGCCTGAGGGTGAGCGTAACCGGATCGACGGCCACCCCGGCCAGGGCCTGCAGGGCTTTGTCTTTGACGTTGAAGGTAAACAGAGAAGGGACTGGGGGAATGATGGTGTGGCCTAGCGACTGGGCTAGGGCATAGCCGGTGGGGTGGCTGCCAGTGGCAAGCAGAATGCGATCGCAGGTTAGGACTTCTTGCGATCGCAAAACCAGCTCAAATCCCTCAGCTACCTGCTGCAGAGAGCGCACGGCGACTCCAGTTCTCAGCCTGACGCCAGCTCGACCCGCCCGATCCATCAGACAGTCAATAATCGTGCCAGAATCATCTGTAGTGGGAAACATGCGGCCATCAGCCTCGGTTTTTAAGGCCACCCCCCGGCGGCTAAACCAGTCCACCGTGTCTTTAGCCTGAAACCGGCTAAAAGCCCCCCGCAGCGCCTTGCTGCCTCGCGGATAGTGCTGCGCTAGCGCGGCCGGCTCAAAGCAGTGGTGAGTGACGTTGCAGCGCCCGCCCCCGGAAATGCTCACCTTAGTCAGCGGAGTGCGCCCCGCTTCTAACAGCTCAACTTGGGCCTGAGGGTGCGCCTCAGCACAGACAATTGCGCCAAAGAACCCGGCGGCTCCCCCACCAATCACCACAACCCGCCGAGAACTTCCCGCCATGCCCTACCCAAACTCCCACTAGCCCCCTATCCAGCCTACCTGTCCGCCAAAGATCTGTGCCTTGAATCAACAACTTTGCATTTTATTGCCGTACATTAATAAACATGAAGGCAAAGGCGTCAGAGCATTCCTCAGGCGATCCCTGGCTTTCGTAGTGATGATTGCCAAAAGGTCGCTTCGCCAAGGCAGAGCGACCTGTTTAGTAGGCAAAAATCGGTGAATCGTTTTACGCGTGAATAGGGCTATCAGCAATGGCAGACAAAGATCAAATCAAACGGCATATTGCAATGACCACCCAAATCAGCCTCAGCAGCATGCCCAACATGAAGGGTGATCAAGAGCGCAAAGCCCGCATTAAGGAGCACGTCAAGAAAAGCCTGGGCTAACCCTTGGGCAGCTATTTGGATCTAACCAGGGCTAATGTCCCGATTGAGGTTGTTTAATGAGGCGCAAACTTTTGCGCCTTTTTTATTGAGCCCAACAGCCCAAAGAGCAGCCCTTGCACCAAAGCAGCCCCTACAAAAATTGTTCTAACTCGCGCCCCCGATAAAACCTTACAGAAGCCCTAGAGAAACTCCATCGGATTGATAGGACTGCCATTACGCCGCACTTCAAAGTGTAGGTGAGGCCCAGTCGAGAGGCCGGTAGACCCCACCGCTGCAATCGGCTGCCCCTGCTGTACCGCCTGCCCCTCCTGTACAAACAGGCGACTGGCGTGGGCATAGAGGGTAGAAATACCGCCACCGTGATCGATAACCACCGCCTGGCCGTAGCCGCCATACCAGCCAGAAAAGATCACGCGTCCAGAATCTGCCGCTCGAATCGTTGTCCCATGGCTGGCCCCAAAATCGACCCCAGAATGGAACCGACGAGAGCCCAAAATTGGGTGAACTCGCGTACCAAAGCCACTGGTGATGCGAGCACCTGCCGGATAAATGAAGCGCCCCGTCCCCCGAATAATGCCTGTTTGAGCCGCCACCTTCTCCCGAATTAGGTTGGCTAGCTGCTCCGACTCACGGGCCAATTGGGCCTCAGCCGCTTCTAGCGCCGATCGCTCGTTTTTTAAGCGGGCAATCATAGTTTGCTCTGAAGCTGCTTCCTGCTCATACTGCTGCTTTTGAGCCAGCAATTGCTGCCGCAGCAAGGCCACCTGGTTCTTTTGCGCTTCTACCCCTGCTTTTTGCTGATTAATGTCGTCGGCGCGGCGCTTCAGCTCCTCTAAAACGTTGCGGTCGGCCTGGTAAACCCGCTTAAGCTGGTAGCGCCGATCGAGAAACTCGTTAAAATCGCTGCTCTGCAGCAGCACCGCCCAGCCCTCGCTGCCCTGCTGGCGCTGCAAAAACTGCAGCCGGGCAACCGTCGCCTTTTGCATAGACTGAAACTGAGCCAGCGCCTGTTCAAGCTTGACCTGAAGGTCTTTGAGCTGTTTCTCGGCTTGGCTGAGCCGATATTCTGTCTCGGTGATTTGGTTAGCAGTGGCAGTAATGTTTTGCTGAAGACCCTGCAGGCGGTTCTCAGACGTTTCCTGCTGAGTCTCCAGTTGATTTTGCTGATTTTCTAGCTCAGTGCGCTTTTTGTTGAGTTCCTGCTGCTGCTGCTGGAGTTGCTGAACGGATTGCGCAACCTCCAAACCCGGCGAGTCTAGGCGCGCGTGCACCGGAACAGCCGTCAGGCCCACCAGCACAACTGCCAGCAGCAGGGCAAGCCAGACCCATCGCCAAGGATTTCCATGCCGCCACCGGAAGCTTCTCACTGCCATTCCCTCACCTCATTGTCAGGGCCACGATGCCGAAAGCGAAAATTGCCACGCCAGCCAGCCTATTTAACCACCTCAGCCGCTTAGGACTGAACGAAGTTCGAAAAAGATTAACACCCCAACTCAGCAGCACCCACCAAAGGGCAGAGCCCAAAAAGATACCCACTACAGTCAAACCGGCACTCACCAGGTCCGACCCCGACTCGGCAATACCCAACCCGGCAAAAATGGCAATGAACGAAAGAATAGTCGCGGGATTGGTAAGCGTCAAGGCAAGCGTCGAAGCATAGGCTCCAATCAGGCCCCGACTGGTGGCGCTAGCCGCTGCCTCTGCTGGTTTAGCCAAAAAGGTAGTGACTCCCAGATAGCACAGAAATAGCCCGCCTAGAAGGCGCAGCCAACCTGTCT
>JACVRP010000573.1 GCA_014534385.1 Cyanobacteria bacterium Co-bin13 | reverse complement strand
GTGTAAGTCTGCTGCCAGGCAAAGGCAGCGCTCTTGCCTTTGTGAATGCAGCGAGTCGCGGTATCTAAGATTTCGGGGTCGTCCAGAATTTCCTGGTGGGCGGCGAAGATGGCGGCTTTGCTGGGGTCGCCCTGGGAGTGGACGCTGGCGCGAATGGACTCAATTTCGAGGGCGGCTTTTGCGATCGCATCCTCCAGCTTCCGCCGCTCCTGCTCCGGCGTCCCTCCGATCTCAGTTACCTGAATCTGCTGCTGCCGCAGCCGCACCGTGTTGCCCACCGCCAGCCCTGCAGAGGCGGCATTGCCCAGAATTAGATTGGGGTCTTCGGAGCGGGGCCGAGGGGCTGGCGCTTTGAGGTCAGACTGGGCGATGCTGGCCGGTGCAGAAACTGCGATCGCGCCTTCTTCACCCAGACCGGAGCGGACGGCCTCTGTGAGTTCTGAGATGGCGGCTTGGGCATCGGGGCCTGCGGCGGCCAAGGTAACGGTATCGCCGTTGCCGACCTGCAGCCCCATCAGCGCCACTACGCTCTTGGCGTTGGCTCGGTTTTCGCCCCGCTGCAGCCAGATCTTCGACTCATACTGCTTGGCCATATTGACCAGTACCGCCGCCGGACGGGCGTGCAGGCCGGAGGGGTTTGGCACCGTAATCGGCTCAGAGGTCACCTGCTCGCCAAAGCTCATTTCGGGGGCAGCTGCGCCCTCACTGCCTAAGGTCAGCTCCAGGAAGATGTCGCTGCCCGCATGCACACCGCCCGACTGGTAGGCAAAGCTGGCAATGCGATCGCTATTGGTCACTACCACCTGGGTCAGCAGGCTCTTGGCATGGAGCGCAATGTAGTCAGCATCAAACTCGATCAGCACGTCGCCCACCTGCACCCGATCGCCCAGTTTGACTCGGGGCGTAAAGCCCTCTCCCCGCAGCTCCACCGTTTCCAGGCCGATGTGCATCAGGATCTCAATACCCTCTGCCGTCCTTAGGGTGATGGCATGGTGGGAAGGGTGGAGCTGGACAACTTCTCCGGCGTAGGGAGCCAGCAGCGTTTGGCTGAGGGGGTCGATGGAGATGCCGTCGCCCACCATCTTCTGGGCAAAAACAGGGTCGGGCACCTGCTCCAACGGCACCAGCTGACCGGAGAGCGGCGCGACCAGACGCAGGTTAGCTGTGGTTTTTTGAGAGCTGATTTGAGCCGTCATTTCAATGTCCTGATTCTGAAGGGTGAAGTGAATAAAGAAGGTTCATCGAGGTGCAAAATCTTCGAGGGACAGGTTTTGATCCTTCCTGCTCCCCTTAAGAAGGGGGGAGCCATTGGGATGCTTGCTGCCGGTCGAAGCCCCGCTCAGCACCTGGGCCAGGCCAAAAGCCCCGCTCTCTAGCAAGACCTCTGCCTCGATCGTCGGACGCCCCCGCGAGTCTAAAATTTCGCGGGCATCAATCGCTTCGATGGGAGATTCGATTTTGTTTAACATGATGGTTTTGACTGAATGCGGGCAGTTTGAGCGATTGCCCCAGCGTTGACGGCACCGTTAAAGCCTTTAGTAAATTACTGAAGTAGCCCGAAAACCTGAGACAAAGAGCTGACTACACGGCAGATTTAGCAAAGACTTCACCGTTCAAGGTGAGCTAGCAATCTAACGCAATCGGTAATTAATCGATAACTGACCAAAGGAGCAGATTAAGGCATTAAAGCTCAGCATTAAGCAAAATCCTGGAATTGCTGGCATTGCCCCTAAAGCCCACTGTAACGACGAATGCGTCCTCAAATAAAGCAGGCCAGCTTAAGAGAAAATAAACTAATAATTTTTGTAAATCCTGTTAACAAAGTTTACTAAGTAGATGGCCCTAATTAGTCATTGCGAGCAAAGCGCATAGCCCAAGGGGCATTTAAGAAAAGCGAAGCCCATAGCCTTTCAGGCATCGAGAAAAGCGCAGCCATACCCGTTAGGGTTATTGCCCGAAGGGCTATAGCAATCCCTGTAAAGCGGCTACTGCAAGGAGATTGCCGCGCTTCGTTGCTCCGTTGGAGCCGCTAAAGCGTTTCATGTCGCTTGCGAAACGCAATGACAGCGACGTTTAATTTAGGCCACGTACTTAACACGATGGCTGCCACCCGATGCAAAAGAGGGAGGGTGCGATCGCACTCTCCCTCTTAGCTAAAAGTTAGCTCCGGACTTAGCAGTTGTTGTCCCACTTGCGATTTAAGGTTGTGCCGTGCACGCGATAGCCTTTGTTAGTGGGGCCTGGTTCGCGGATGTCCATAATTTGTCCCCAGGGATT
>JACVRP010000611.1 GCA_014534385.1 Cyanobacteria bacterium Co-bin13 | reverse complement strand
TGCTGGTGGCTTAGGGTCGGCGACACCGGGTTTTGGCTACGATCCAGTTTTTTCATGGTGCGTTCCAGTCTTTCAAAGCTTTGCAGAGGCAGGCTGTTTCTTGCATAGAGTGCCCTGCTTCTCGCAGCAGTCCTCATCTACCTTCTTACTGTGTTTGTGCTGAGCCGGATCAGGCGGGGAAAGTGTTTTATGAAGGCTTTATGGAATGGGGTGGAAGAGGTGTGGAGAGCAGACGAGGTGATGGGAGCGGGGGTTTTAGGGCAATTGGGGGGGCTGATGGTTTAGGATTTTTGGGTATGGATGACGGTAATTTTGAGCTGCCCATGACTGCCTCTATGACCCTTGCGCCTCTAAGCTGGACAGAACTTGAAACTCTGGCTCACTTTCAGCTCGATACTGTCAATGGGCCCACCAATGCCCAAGCCCGACTGCGTCTGTTTGGCCGGCCTGAATCTGAGGTGCGGGTAACGCTGTACCGCGACAACCATGCCTGGTGTCCCTACTGCCAAAAAATTTGGCTGTGGCTGGAGGAAAAGCAGATTCCCTACCGCATTGAGAAGGTAACCATGTTCTGCTACGGGCAAAAGGAGAGCTGGTACAAGCGCAAGGTTCCCTCGGGGATGCTGCCAGCCCTGGAGCTAGATGGCCGCCTAATTACCGAAAGCGATGACATTTTGATGGCTCTGGAGCAGGTCTTTGGTCCCCTGGGTTGGGGCATGACCGACCCTAGAGTCATGCCGCTGCGGCAGCTAGAGCGGCTGTTGTTTAGGGCCTGGTGTACCTGGCTTTGTTATCCGGCCCGTTCTGCTGGCGAGGAGCGACGCAGCCGAGAGCAGTTTGTAGCGGTCGTGGCCCAGGTCGAAGAGGCTTTGGGCCGCACGCCGGGGCCTTATTTCTTAGAAGAGTTCAGCACTGTCGATGTTGTCTTCACGCCCTACGTGGAACGGATGAACGCCAGCCTTTACTACTACAAAGGCTATTCCCTGCGGGAGGAAAACCCGCACCTAGCGGCCTGGTTTGATGGGATGGAGAGCCGTCCCACCTATCGTGGCACCCAAAGCGACTTCCACACCCACGCCCATGACCTGCCGCCTCAAATGGGCGGCTGCTATGAAAACGGCGAGCCTCAAATGCTCCTCAGTAAGCAGCGGGTAGATAATGGTCCCTGGCTTGGTTTGCCTGATGTGACCTATCTAGAACCTGAAACCTCTCGCGCAGAAGCCCTTCACCGCGTTATTCGGCACCGCGACAATATTATTAAGGTCAACCCTGCCGATGATGCTCTATTTGAGCAGGCTCTACGCTGTGCCCTCACCCACATGATGACCGGTCAGCTCTGCCCACCTCCGCCCGGCTCGGATACAGCCCTCAGGTACCTGCGCGATCGCATTAACGGGCCCCGCGACATGTCTATCTATGCCGCCAAGCGCCTGAGAGAATCCCTGGAAAAAACCGCTGCGCTAGCAGGCGATCGTCAGGGGGCTCCTATCCCGGTTCGCCATCGGCGCGATCAGGATCCGGCTAACTTCGCTAGAAATTAGGTCAACCATCGCTTTTGGCAGACTGCAAATCTGCTAGCAGTAAATTAATTCGTTCCGCAACATCGGCTCTCCCTTCTGGCTCGGCATCCTGCAGAAAGATGTCTAAAATAAACCAGCGGCATAGATTGGGGTCAACCTTCACCAGCTCAAGAATTACATCGTTTAGGACCTCTGTCATGAGATAGTCTGGCAAACGGTGCAACTCGTCTCGGATGAGGAGGGCATCTTCCTTTGACTGGGTTTGTGCTGCCCGAATAACGGCATAAACGACGGCTTCCGTTAGGCTACCTAAGTC
>JACVRP010000441.1 GCA_014534385.1 Cyanobacteria bacterium Co-bin13 | reverse complement strand
GTGGAGGGGCAGGGAAGATGGGGAAGAGTTGCCATCCCCCATCTCCATCAAGACTGTTCAGAATTCTTCTGTAAATCCCGGTTTTCGGAACGGAAGATTAGAGGTTTCAGCCCAGCCGGTCGGGTTCCTGAACACTCCCACCCATCCACCCTTTCACCCTTTTACCCATCCACTCCTCCTACTCCAAACTCCGCTGTAAAATCACCAGGTTTCGCTCTATCCAGGTAGCGTCGAAAATAATCTGGTAAATCCGGTTGTGGACACTGAGGTAATCGGCCTGCTTGATGACTAGGCCGGTCAGGATCAGGTTCATTTGTTCGGCATCTTCTGGGACGGCAAGGCTTTCGTGGTGCCAGACTTGGCGGTACAGGGTCAATAGGGCTATGCTCTGGCGGGGATCTTTGAAGATGCGATCGCGAATGGTTTTCAGGTGCTCGGGTTCGTCTTTAAACTCCCAGTTTTCGATTAGCTGGGTTCTAACCAGGTGCTCGATCCAGGTGGCTTCCTGGCCCAGGGGAATTTCTGAGTTAGCGCTGCGGATGAGCTTGCAGATCTTCTGAGTGAGAAACGGCTGGCCGTTAGTCCAGGCCAGCACTTCGCGCAGCACAGCCTGGGGGTTTTTCACCTGATCGGGCAGCCCCTGCAGCAGAGGTTGGGCTTCATGGAGCTGAAAGTCCCTTAGGGGAATGGCCCGACCAATATTAAACGGGGTGCGGTTTTTGTCCTGGATCAGCTGTGAGGGGGTGGCTACGCCAAACAGGGCAAAGGTCAGCCGCTGATAGTCGGGGTCGTCGGCTCGTTTGTTGAAGCAGGCCCGCAGCAGCACAAAAAAGTCATCGATCTCAAAGTTGAGGTTGATGACGCTATCGATCTCATCGATAAAAATCACGATCTTTTGGGCAACTTCGGCCAGCAGGACTTCGTGGATGAACTCTCCTAGCCGCTGCACTGGGGAGAGCATTTCGCGATCGCGCCACCACTGGCGAATGTTGACCCGATCGAGCAGGCTAAAGCTGTTGGCCAGGGAATAGATAAAGCCTGCGTACCACTGCTCGGGCGACAGCTGCCGATTGCCAATTTCAGAGACATCGATCGAGGCGCAGGCAAAGCCTTCGGCCTGAAGCCGCCGCATGATCTGAACCCGCAGGCTAGATTTGCCCATCTGGCGGGCGTTAAAAACGTAGCAAAATTCGCCCTGCTTCAGTCCGGCATAGAGCTGGCGGTCGGCCTGCCGCACCACATAGGTAGGCGCATCGAGGGGTAGGCTGCCGCCTACCTGGTAGTCGTAGGTGGCGGCCTCTTCCTCAGTTCGCAGCAGGGCATTTTCGATCATCAGCTCGGCCTGGGTGGCCTTGAGGATCTGCAGCGTTTCCGAAAGCTCCAGGGTGCGCTCCTTGACCCGCTCTTCTAAAATCTCCTTTTGCTGCTTTTGGTCAGTAATGTCTTCAATAATGCCTTCGTAGTAGAGCAGATGACCGTCTTCGTTGCAGACCGCTCGCGTATTTTCCTCTACCCAAATAATTCTTCCATCGGAGCGTCTGCTTTGGTAGGTGAGGTTTTTGACCTCACCCTCCTGGCCCATGCGCTGCTGAAACTCCTCCCGGTCGATCGGGTTGACGTACAGCTGATGTTCGATATTGATGATCTGCTCCACCATCTCGTTGGGGGAGTGGTAGCCATAGATGCGGGCCATGGCCGGGTTGACGCGGATAAAGGTGCCGTTGGGCGTGGACTGAAAAATGCCTTCTAAGGCATTTTCAAAAATGCCCCGATAGTTTTGCTCAGCAATGCGCAGTGCAGCCTCTGCCCGCTTTTGCTCAGTGATGTTGCGAATGATCATCAGCACTTCATCTTTACCCGTGACGACCATCCGGACTTCTTCGTGCTGGGCATGGCCATCAATCGTCAGCTGCTGCTCGTAGACCTGCATCATGCCGGTTTCCAGCGTGCGCTGGATGTACTGCATGCGCCGCTGGGCATCTATGGGCGGCAGGGAGTCGTAGACACTGGTGCCTTCCCAAAACTCTTCTCCGCCATAGAGGGCTAGCCGATTGCGCCCCTGGATGTCGCGGTAGGTACCGTCGCGGCTGACCCGAATCAGCAGATCTGGCATAGCTGCGACCAGCGCCCGAATATTGCCTTCGCTCTGGCGCAGGGCCTGCTCGGCCTGTTTGCGCTGGGTCATATTCCGCACAATCACCAGCACTTCCTCGGGGTTGAGGGGCACTAGCCGAGCTTCTTCGTAGTGCAGCTGGCCCCCAATCTCAATGTCGTACTCGTAGATTTGCAGCTCGCCTGTCTCTAGGGCTTGATGCACGTAGTGCATGCGCTCCTCGGCCAGTTTGCTGGGCATCAGGTCATAGACTCGGGTACCGATCCGAAGGCTGTCTTCGTGCAGCGTTTTGGTGGTGCGCCCAGGATTGAAGCCGGAGTAGGTGCCGTCTCTGCGAATGCGGATTAATAGGTCAGGAATGGCGCTGACGATGGCCTGGTTGGTAATTTCCGCCTGGCGCAGGGCCGCCTGGGCCTGACGCAGCTCGCTGACGTCAATGCCAACGACGACTGAAGCAGTGCCCTGCTGGTACTTCTGGGCCGCCAGCAGGTAGTCGCGGTTCTCACCGTTGACCTGAAACGAGACTTCCTGAAATACCGAGGTCTCGTCGCTGTTTAGAAACCGCTGAACGAAGTCCACATAGTTGGAGCCGCTGCCCATCACCCCCACCGAGTTACCCACTATCGACTCGGGCGAGCGGCCCAGGCTGCGGGCCAGGTAGTCGTTGATGCCCAGGTAAGTCCCATCGGCCAAGACCCAGGAAATCGGGCCGGGAACGGCGTTGAGCACGGCCTCTAGCTGTTCGTTAGCGCCGGTCAGCTCGTCTTTGGTGCGCTGCAAGTCGGCGTTGCGGATCTCCAGCGCCACGATCGATTCCTGCAGCTGGCTGGCCATCTGGTTAAAAGATCGAGCCAGCTCCCCGACCTCATCAGCCCGAACAACCTCGACCGGCTGGTGCCAGTGGCCCTTGGCTAAGTTCTTCGCGGCTGCGTTTAGGCCCTGCAAGGGCTTGGTCACCCAGCGGGCGGTGACCAAGCCAACGGCAACCGCTCCCAGCAGCGACAGCAGATAGAGGCCAAAAGTCTGGCGGGTGCTGGTCTGGATGCGGCCCATGAAGTCAGCTTCGGGAACGGTGACCACGATGAGCCAATCAATTCCCCGGCCATCGCTAAAAGGCAGCACCTGCAGCAGCTGGCGCTGACCGCCGAGGTCGAACTCTAGCTGCTGCGGCTGGTCAATGGCGCTGAGGCG
>JACVRP010000594.1 GCA_014534385.1 Cyanobacteria bacterium Co-bin13 | reverse complement strand
GTACTAGAAACCAGCCATCCGCCGGTCTACTATATCCCCCCTGGAGCTGTTCGCATGGAGTATCGCAGCGCGGCCCCCCGCGCCGCGTTCTGGGATGGGAACGGAGCCGCCCGCTACTACCCCTTGCGGGTCGGTGACCAGCAGGCCGACAATGTTGCCTGGTCTTACCCCAGCCCCAGTCCCGCCTTTCAGTCTATTCAGGACTATATTGCCTTCTACCCAAGCCGCATGGAAGTCTGCTACGTAGACGGCGAACCTGTGCAGGCCCAAGCCGGCGATTTCTATGGTGGCTGGGTTACCCGCGATATAGTCGGACCCTTTAAAGGGGCTCCCGGTACCTGGGGCTGGTAAGCCAGCCGCTAGCTCGGCACGCCTGGAAGACCAGGATTGGGGCTGATGTCGAGGTCTTCTCGCGCCTGGGTCAAAACCTCCACGGCCCGCTTCAGCCGGGCCTCCAGGTACTGTTTTTGATTGAGATGCTGGCGCAGTTTCTGGTGGCGGGCAATGGCCATGCTGACAAAGGGCAGCTGATCGGGCGGGCAAATCTGGCACTGAAGCTGCCCATCGGCATCGAGGCTGCACAGCCGGTACTGCGGCTCTGGGCGGGTAGCAGGGCTTTGGGCTGCGCCAGGTTCGACGGCTGCTGCTGCCTGGCAGAGCCGATCTACGTAGCCCGTCAGCTCCTGCGGATCGGCATGGCGCAAAATTGCCGAGTTCACGCCCTGGCCTGCCTCTGGAGGCGTCACCATCTCTAGCCACCCCTCGACAATGGGGCCTTCTAAATAGATGGCTTGGATGTCCAGCAGCGTTTGCCGTAGGGCCTGGTGCCAGCCTTCCACAGCTCCCTGGATGTCCTCCAAAACTTTAATGGCTAACGCTGGATTGGCATCATGGCGATGGCTGCTGAGCAGGGGCCGCTTTTTGCGGGGCAGCAGGGGAAGATGAGACATCTTGGGCAGGAGCGGAGCCTGCTCAGAGCGGGTAACGCCTCTCGGGCTGGCAGCCTCGGAGGACTTTGAGCCAATCTCAAATGAGCATTCCCGCTGCTTGGCAGCAGACTCGGTGCTGACACTCGCCTTCTCGGGCGGTACAAAGTTGGGTAAGTTGACCGAACTGGGTGAATTTGTCATGGCGGCCTGACCGGACAACAGCTTTAGCAGAGGACGCAGTAGGAAGCAGGTGGGAGACGGGTGCGATCGCTCAAACTCTCCCTATTATTTGCCAATAATAAACACAGGTCGCAAAAGCATAACATTGTGTTATGCACAGCCACAAAAATAGAGGCTAAGCTCAGGCTCACTACACTAAACCTTGACAAACCCAGATGTAAAGGACGGTTAAAATAGATTCGTCGTTCAATGGGCTGGATAGATCATGGCGATGCCTACCCGCCTGCAATACTGGCTAGTCCGCTTTAAAGTTTTGAATCGACCTTTGCTCTGGTCCGCTGGGTTAGCGGTTGCGCTGCTAGCAGTCGTGGCCAACGAGTACCAAAGAAATCCTGAGTGGCTGGGACGATTTGAGGTGGAGGGGAATGGTCCGAACACAGCCCTCTCAAACTCTGCTCTGAGCCCCGACGAGCAGGCAGGCATTGCTGATGTTGATACGCTAAGCACCCTCTACAGCGATCTGGGGCTAGAGCCTATTTTGCCGGAATCGGCCCCTAGCCAAGAGGGCGCTGCAGCGCCTCAGCCCTCCCAAAATCTGCTGTCCATCCTGCAGCAGTCTGCGGCTCCCGCTGCTTCTACGTCGCCAGAGGCTACGCCGGGGGCTGCCAGTCCCTTCGCTAGCTATCTCGAACAGTATCGTTTCTTGGGCGGCAACAATCCGCTGAGCCCACAGGCTGCCCGACCTGCCCTGCAGACGGTGCCCCCTGGCTTCTCTGTCGGTGCTCAGCCAGGACTGTCGACCCCCTCAATCGCGCCTGCCCCTGAGGCTGCTGTCATCACGCCTCTACAGCAGGCGGTGCAGCAGTATAGCGGTGCTGCCAACCCTGCACCTGGATCGGCGCTCCCGCAATCTAGCTCGGCCCTGGTC
>JACVRP010000136.1 GCA_014534385.1 Cyanobacteria bacterium Co-bin13 | reverse complement strand
TGGTAGCCGTGGAAAATCTGCAAACGCTGCTAGATTTTCGCTACGCGCGTCAATTCAAGGCTAAAAACGGCCAGCGCGGTGGACCCAACAATCGTACTGGGGCCTCTGGAGAGGATCTCCATATAGAAGTGCCCTGCGGCACGGCAGTCTACGATGCCACTACTGACGAATTGCTAGGCGATCTGATTGAGCCTCAGCAAACGCTTTGTATTGCTAAAGGCGGCAAGGGCGGACTGGGCAACGCCCACTTCCTCAGCAACCGCAACCGAGCTCCCGAGAGGGCTTTACCAGGTCTGCCGGGAGAAATTCGGGAGATTCGCCTGGAGCTAAAGCTGCTGGCTGAGGTGGGCATCATTGGCCTGCCCAACGCCGGGAAATCTACGCTGATCTCAGCGTTGTCTGCTGCTCGACCCAAGATTGCTGACTATCCCTTCACCACGCTGGTGCCCAACCTGGGCGTGGTTCGCAAACCGACGGGCGATGGTACCGTTTTTGCCGATATTCCAGGGCTGATTGAGGGGGCCCATGAGGGGCTGGGGCTAGGTCACGACTTTCTGCGACACATTGAGCGCACCCGACTGCTGCTCCATCTTGTCGATGCCACAGCGGCCGATCCCTTAGCCCATTACGAAACCATTCAGCAAGAGCTGAAATCCTATGGCCGAGGCCTGCCGGAGCGACCTCAGATCTTGGCGCTTAATAAGGCCGATGCGCTGCTTGATGAAGAGGTCGATGCGATCGCAACCCAACTCCAGACAGTCAGCCAGCGACCAGTCCACAGGATTTCAGCCGTTGCCGGAATTGGGCTTGAGGGCCTTATGCAGCAAGTCTGGTCCACCCTGGAGCAGACAGCCGGCAACGACCCAGAGCCCCAGGAACCTTAGTAGAAACCAGTAGTAGAGGCAATTATGGGGCTTAAACGGCGGCAGTTTCTCCTGGGCAGCACGACCCTGGGTCTGCTGCTGGCCACAGCCCACTCCTCCAGCCAAGCCAGCAGCAGTGACCTCTATGGGCAGGTCCTCCATCGCACTCATCCCGCGCCGTCCGGGCTGTTCGCGCCCCCTCGGGGAGATGTACGGCTGCTCGTTTTCAGCGACATCAACAGCCAGTACGGTTCCACAGACTATCGCTCAGAGGTGACCACCGGCATCCGCCTGGCCTCTCAGTGGCAGCCCGATCTGGTGCTCTGCGCCGGGGATATGGTCGCAGGCCAGAGCCTTGCCCTTAGCAGCGGACAAATTCAGGCAATGTGGCAGGGTTTTGACCGCCAAATTTTCTCTCCCCTACAGAATCAGGGGCTACCCTTTGCCTTTACTCTGGGCAACCACGACGCTTCTAGCCTGCAGTCGGCTGGTGAGTACGTATTTGCTGCCGATCGTCAGCAGGCAGCCGCCTACTGGACGGCCCGCCGCCCTGCTTTGGGCCTGGAGATCGTTGATGGAGCTGGCTTTCCCTTTTATTACAGCTTCCTGCACCGCAATATTTTCTACCTGGTTTGGGATGCCTCCTCAGCCACCGTTTCTGCCGCCCAGCAGTCCTGGGCAGACCGGGCTCTGGCCAGCCCCGCCGCTCAAACCGCTGCCCTACGAGTCGTCCTGGGTCACCTGCCCCTATACGCAGTTTCTCAGGGGCGAGACCGGGCCGGAGAGATTTTGGCCAACGCTCCAGCCCTGCAAGCTCTGATGGAGCGACACCGGGTGCAGATCTACATCTGCGGCCATCACCACGCCTACTACCCAGCCAGGTCGGGGCAGCTAGAATTTCTCCACTGCGGGGCATTGGGTAGCGGCCCTCGCACCTGGCTGGGGCGAACCGATGCTGCAATCCAGACTCTTACGCTGCTAGATCTCTTCTTTGAGCCTAACCAGCCTCCCCGCACCGTCTACACGACTTACAACATGGGCACATTAGCCCCAGTTGAGCTGTCCAGCCTGCCTCGCCAGATTGTAGGCCCCAACGGCCGTCTGATTCGATTAGATTTGTCCTGGAATGACTTGACAGAAGCTGAAAAACGCCAAATTTATGCTCCCAGCCTGCGCTAGTTTGAGCGATTTTTACATCGTCACTGGCAAGGATATAGCTGTTACAAATAAATTTAAAACCCCAAATCGTCAGACTGAGAGTTGATAGGGTTCATGCTCGCCCAAAAAGCGCTTTTCACGGCGCACCGTTTAAAGAGGTGCAGTTCCTGCGCCTGCTAGGGGCTGCTCTTGGCTCAAAGTAGATGGCCCTAATTAGTCATTGCGAGCGAAGCGCGGCAATCTCCTTGTGGTAGCCGCTTTACAAGGATTGCTTCGCTTTGCTCGCAATGACAGCGACGTTTAATTTAGGTCACGTACTTATTGAAGGAATGTTGACAGGTTAGGAATGGGGGGACAGGGTCATCCCCGACCTGCAGACCTAGAAATTACACATTACAAAGCAGTCTAGAACCCTACCCCCAGACAGCTCAGGGTGGTTTTCAGGATCTACCCACAGGATGATCGATGACAAAACAGCCTGGGATCAGGGGTGGGGCTCTAGAGAATTGTTGTAATCAACCCTTTCAGCAGCATGTTTTGTGATCTCATTTGTTGAGATCACATGTAATCAAATACTTGCCGCAGCGTCTCTTCGTTCTCAGGACTGATAGAGCGAGTGCCATTTTCGATCATCGAGATCAACCCCTGGCTCATGCCGGCTAGGGCAGCCAGCTTGCGTTGGCTCCATCCTTTTTCTGTCCGCAGCCGGTGGACCTCTGCTCCGGTAAGTCCGTCTTTTTCAACTTCGAGGGCAGGTTCTAGGGAGGTATCAGCCATGCCTCCTTCGCCTGGCAGCAGTTTGTGGTTAATCCAGGCATCGGGCGGGCTGATCCACAGGTAGGCATCCATCAGCTTCTCAAAAAATCCTCTGGGTCGCTTTGAGGTTTCCTCCCGCCCAAAGCTGATCGGCTGGATCTCCATCGGGTAGGTATCACTGTCAAACTGAATCTTCCAGCCCTTGTCGTGCAGAGCCAGCAAATCGTCGTCCCAAGTACTGGCTAGCTTTTTGCGGAGCTGATGGTCCTCATAGGCTGCTTGAATGCGCTGAGGGCCGTAGGCAACCTCCATCAGGGTCTTAACATTAAGCGCATTCTGACGGCTAAGCTGAGTTTTGAAAAGAAGCCAAACCATCAGCCGGGCTGCTCCTTCACGGTGTTGCCAAAGCCCCATTACGCTTTTAAGCAGCGACTTTGACAAAATGCCTTGCTGGGGCCGCACTACCTGGCCGTCTTCATCGTCTAGAAAGTACTTGGCCCAGAGCCCAGCTTTGACCACAAAGGTCATGCCAATTAGCTCCTGGTTACCGAACAGATCATACTGGTAGTGATAACGGGTTCCTAGCAGGTGCCACAGCCTGCCTTCCTCAACCGTAAAGCCCTTCGACTTCCCCTGCCGAGGCCAGGAGATATAGGTAGTAATCTTGCAGGGCTGCTTGGCGATCTCTTCAATCAGCGCCAGCTTTTCCTTGCGGCTCTTGTCCGTACGCTGCTGCAGGCCCAGGTAAGCCTGAATCTGACGATCGCTGATCACCAGTTCCTGCTCCCAGGGGCGCTCAACCTGAGTGGCATGGGCGGCAAAAATCAGGTGCATACAGGCAGCTCGAATGTCGAACGTCTCGATTACCGCTAGCGCTGCTGCGCCTGCCAAGGTAGCCGGATGTTCGTCCTCTAAGTTTTCAGTTACCCAGAAGTAGATTGCCCCCTGACCATTGCCAATGTCGGGGGCATAGCACAGCTTACCGTCGGGGTCGGGCTTCCAGGGAAGGTGATCCCGTTGAGTCAGAATTTTGCTGGCCTCAAAAATAGGCAGCGGGGAAGCGACCGGAGTTGTGGAGCTATCGGCAAACAGGTCTGGGTTGGTCACGGGCCGATCGCCTGATAGCGCTGGAGAGATCGGGACGTTGTCTGCTGCAGGAGGCTTTTTCCCAGCTTTTGCCGCAGGCTTTTGAGAGCGGGGGGACTTGCGCGATGGAGCCATGAGCCAGTTTGCTTAGAGGACAAATCCTAATTCCTAAGAATACCGTCCCTATCCAAAATAGGACTGAATAGATCGCCTTAACTCAATCTTTCGAGTAAAATTCTTAGGTAACATACCCGTCGCCTAGCCTCAGATTCGTTACCTAAGAAAACTGTGCCTGCCAAACTCTCTACCGCCGACATCCGCTATCACATTGCCAACGATCTCACCCTAGAGCAGGCAAAAGACCTGCAGAACTGGCTGGCCGACCACCTGGCAGCCCTAGAGCGGCAAGCTGAAGAGTGGCTACCGCCAACCGCTAACCAAGTAATGGCAACCCGGCGGCTGGGTAAGTCCTGCCTACTCTTAGAAGGCGTTAAATGCGGGAAGGAAAACTGCCGCTGCGCCAGCGGCAAGCTTCATGGCCCCTACTGGTATGAGTACTGGCGAGAGGGCAGTCGAGTTCGAAAACGCTACCACGGCAAACAGATTAGAAGCTGAAATCAAAGGTTGAAACAAAGCTGTTCATGACATTTAGGCCGGTACAGAATTTGCAATCTCTATGCAGTACAAAAATACTATTTAGGGCTGAAACGCTTCTAGTGCAAGCGAACCAGGATTTGGGAAAGTCTAGAATTCCAGAATGATAGCTTTGACGTTGGCCGTTAAACCTCAATGCCTAGCTCCTGAGCGATAGAGGTAATCTCACCTAACAGCTTGTCAATCTTACTAATTCGGCTCTGCACCTGCCTGTTCTTAAACAGCTGCTTTTTCCGGCGCAGCACCTTAATCTGGGTATAAACTCGTTCGTAGACAGGCTCTTCGTTCTGGTTTGGACTAGAGCTATCTTGCTGCTGGCTAATACCCAATGTCTCCGGGTCTCCCATTGCGCCTTCTCCTAAAGCTGGTCGGGTTGACAACGGTTTATTGACCTGAGACAGCAGCTTCATCAGCTCTTCTTTGGTTAACCCTTCACTCTCCTGCACGAGATGCTCGTGCAGCTCCTCTGGTTGGCGATTGATCAGCGTAGCGTTGGTGGGCGAAAGCCTCCCGCCTCGCACGGCCTCCAGAACGACCGGGGCCAGGTTAAGCAGGGGTAGCCGGTTAGAGACAAAGCTACTGACCTTCAAGTCAAATTCTTCTAAGATGGCCTCTGCTACCTGCATCTCTTCCTCATCGACGCTGCCTATCATTCCAGAATGATAGTTTTTGATTTGGCCTAAAAGTTTCTTCACTTCTTCAAAAGACTTCTTTAGGCGCAGCATCAGGAGCCCCATAATCGAATCGGTTTCCTCGATCTGGGAAATCTCTTCGCTCAAGAGATGAGCGATCAGCGCCACTTCCAGGGCCATCTCGTCGGTCATTTCTACAGTCATTGCTGGGATGGTTTCAATGCCCAGCTCGCAGCAGCAGCGCCAGCGGCGCTCGCCGCTGATAATCTCATAGAGCCCATCTTCGGCAGCTCGCACTAGAATCGGCTCCAGCACGCCCTGATGTTTATCAATAGAGGCCTTGAGCTTTGCCATTTTGTCTGGAGCAAAGTAGCGCCTAGGCTGCTTCAGGTTTTCGGGCAAGCGCAGGGGAACAATCTGCTGGGTGGGTAGCTGAGTGCTGGCTGCGGTAGGCTGCGATCGCAGCTGCTCTAGTTCGGCTTTGAGCTGGGAGATTTCATCATCGCGCTGGGAAGACATCGCCCCTTGAAACATCGTAGACATAGGGCGCTTGCTTAGACGTGCCATAGTCAGCCTCCAATAACTGCATCGGCAATTTCTGCATAAATCCGATTGGCCGGTTCGCCCGGTCGAAACAGCCCCAGGGGTAAACCTGCAGCTGCGGCATTGGCGATGTGGGCGCTGTCGTTGATTTTAGGAAACATGGAAATGCCCATGGTTCGCATGATGTCGGGCAAGGTCTCGATATCTGCGATGTTGCTCAAGCCCAGGTTGTCTCGGTGCATCGCTCGATCTTTAAACCCATTGGGCACGATGCCCAAGATATCAGGCGCGGGTTTTAGCCTCAGCTCTTGACGAGTGCGATAAATCCAGTCGATTAATTTAGCGACCGCATCAATATCTTTATCTTCTGGCTTGAGCGTAATCAGGATGTGAGTTGAGGCGGCCAGGGTAACTGTATGGAGCTGCTCAATGGTGCCAGGGCAGTCAAAGATAATGATGTCATGGGGCAGCGGGTAGTCTTCCAGTTTGTCAGCCAGGAGATACTCGCCTCGTTTGGTCATTGTCAGGCGCTGGGCCGTCTCCGATAAAATCAGGCCGCCCAGGCAGGCATCAATGCCTGAGATGCGATCGCCCCAGGCTGAAAACAAGGGATAATCTCCAGCAAATTCGGGCCGCAAAATGTAGTCAACCGTTTGATCCGGAACGGGGTCATCCAAACCACAAAATAAGGTTAAGGAACCGTTGGGGTCACAGCCAAACAGAGCCACCGTCTGCTTTTTTCTGGCTAGCTGGTAGGCTAGGTTGACTGCCAGGGTGGTTTTTCCAACTCCGCCGCTATTAGACTGAATGGCAATTCTTTTTTGAGGCATGGGGAGTTCATCAGAACGCCCTATCATAATACCTAAGCCCAACTTAGAATTCTAAAATCTTATGGAGAAGCTGTAAGTTTCTGAGTTGAGTCAGGTGACTCTTGCTGGTAGCGGCGGAGGCTCTGCCCAGATTTATGTCGAGTTAAAACCGTGACCTGAGCAACTGGCAGACCTTGGTGCATCAGATGGCTGGTGAAAGTATGGCGGAAACGATGGGGATGTAGATCGAGGCCAGTAGCTGCCTGCAGCTTATTCACAACATCTCGCACACCCCAAGCGCTGAGCCGCTGCCCGTAGCTGCGGCGGGAGTAGGAGAGAAACAGGGGACAATGGTCAGTCAGGATTTCCCCGTGCTGGGTCCGTGAGGTGAGGTAGGCGTCGAGATTTTTTTGGGCCTGGGCTTCGAGCGGCACTTGACTGGTTTGTTGAACTGTTACAACCTTGAGCTGATTGCCCTGATAGTCAGCCAAGTTTAGAGTAGAAATTTCCTCCGCTCTCACCCCATGCAGCAAAACTGAAATGAGTGCTGTGTCTCGTTTAGGAAAGGAACCTGCTAGAGCGCTCCTATAAATCTGCTCCAGTTCCGTTAAGCAGAGGGCCTTGGTTTTAGACGCTTCATTGGGTGAAACATTGAGGGCTGCAACGGCTAAGGTCGGATCTTTAGACAGGTAACCGGCATCGACCATCCAGCGACAAAACTTCTTAAGCGTCGTCGCTACCCGCTGAACGGTAGCCGGGGCCAGGGACTGCTGAGCCAAAAATTTCTGAAACTGCACGATCTGCCCATAAGTAACCTGCGGCCAATCTGCCTCAGTCCACTCCAAAAAACGCTGCAGATCTTGCCGGTAGGCTTTTTGGCTGTTTGGGGAGAGCGATCGCACCTGCAAAAAATCATTCACCTTTGCCAACCGCCGATCAGCCGGACTCTCCAGCCCCGTCTTGCCCCTGCTGAGAGTAGTAGACCCCTGAAGCGGGAGCGAAATGATGACGGGTTCTGGTGTTGGCTTTCGCGGCATCCTTGGCAGCTGGAATAAAATTATTTGGGATAAGACAAGTCTAAGACAATATGGCACAATACACTCAAGTCCAGCCGCTGTGGCCCAACAGAGGCAGATAACGGCTCATTTGATCCAACGAGACTATGCCCAAACGGCCCAGATCGGAGGCTGCTTCCAAGTCTGCTCCCAGGGGAGGCAAAAAGCGATCAGGCATTCCAGACAAGTGCCGCAGGTGCGCCATGCTCTCAGCCGAGCAGGCTCAGGTTTTGCATGGACCCGAGGGCAACGACTGCTGGGATCCAGCGGTCTGTTACAGCCGCCGCTCCTATGCCAGACACCGCGATCGCATTAACCAGGCCCGCAATCGCAGGCGCAGGCCAGTGGATCTGGAGCAAGTTTCCGTGGATCTAGGACCGCTGGCTCAGGTGGTCTTTGCTGTGCTGGTGGTGTACCGCAAAGCCGGAGCAGATACCCCTGTCCATGCGGTAGGTGCTGAGATCTGGCAGGGCCAGGAAAAAGTAGCGGTGGTGCCCCCCATCCACTGCGCTGGCCTCGTACCCAGCCAGGTGCATGCCTACGTCAGCAAAATGCTGCAGCTTCTAGAGGACCGCTACGCCATCAAAAAGTTTGCTAGCCAGGTGCGGCTAGATCCAGACCTGTGTCGCCTGCGCCCCTGCCCGCTGCACCCCGAAGAGGGATTATGAGGCCAATACAGCTGGAGCTACCCCTGTGGCAGGTGCTAGAGACCGCCGCTCAAGCGCCAGCAGAGGCAGATGTCATTGCGCTGCTTGATCTCCTGGAAGAAACGCTGTTTGAGCTAGACGCCCCTGAGCGGCTGCAGGTTGTCTCGGAGGGAATTGCTCAGATAGTGCAGGTGTTTGAGCTGCGATCGCAGATTGCATTTGAAGACCTAGAGGCTACCGCTAGTGACGAGGGTCCACCCATGCCTGCCAACGCGTTTGATCAGTATGTGCGGCAGACGATGGAAATTGATTTTGAGGCCTTTATTGCGCCCCTAGAAAATCTGTCCATCCCCTCCAACCATACCGAGAACGACGGCAGCCTAGCCACTTC
>JACVRP010000043.1 GCA_014534385.1 Cyanobacteria bacterium Co-bin13 | reverse complement strand
TGCTAGGGCTGCGGGCCGGTCTGGGCCTGTTTGCCAACCTGCGACCGGCGAAGGTGCTGCCGCAGCTGATCGATGCCTCATCCCTCAAGCGAGAGGTGGTGGAGGGCGTCGATATTATGGTGGTCCGGGAGCTGACGGGCGGCATTTACTTTGGCCAGCCCAAGGGCATTTTTGAGACCGAGGCGGGGGAGCAGCGGGGGGTCAATACGATGGCCTATAACCCAACCGAGATTGATCGGATTGGCAAAATTGCCTTTGAAACGGCTCAAAAGCGGCGCGGCCAGCTCTGCTCAGTGGACAAAGCAAACGTGCTGGAGGTGTCGCAGCTGTGGCGCGATCGCATCACGGCCCTAGCTGCTGACTATCCAGAGATTGAGCTCTCTCATATGTATGTAGACAATGCCGCCATGCAGCTGGTGCGCTGGCCCAAGCAGTTCGATACGATTGTCACCGGCAACCTGTTCGGCGATATCCTATCGGATGAAGCGGCTATGCTGACTGGCAGCATAGGCATGCTGCCTTCTGCTAGCCTGGGGGCAGACGGACCGGGCCTATACGAGCCAGTTCATGGATCGGCTCCCGATATTGCCGGTCAAGATAAAGCCAATCCCCTGGCCCAGGTACTGAGTGCGGCTATGATGCTGCGCTACGACCTGGATCAGCCCGCCGCTGCTGACCGCCTGGAGCAGGCCGTTCTAACCGTGCTCGATCAGGGCTACCGGACAGGCGACATCATGGCCGAGGGCATGACTGCTGTGGGCTGCAAGGGCATGGGTGAAGCGCTGCTAAAAGCGCTATCTTAAGGAACATTAAGGATTTGCTGCCACCGGGTAGATCGATTACAGTCTTGTCTAGATGAGTCACCAGTGAGCCGTGTACGGTCTACAGCAACCCATTCCACAGAGTCCCGCGCCCGCCCTGTTAAACGAGCCCAACGGTCTGCCGCCCGTACTGGATCCCACCCTGCTCAAGGCAGCTCGCCAAATCTACCGAACCTACTACGAAGTTCACCCGGAAGAGATGCAGCGCCCTATTGGGGTAGCGATTAGCCGCAAAACCCATCGGGGCAAGCTGATTTTTGGCGGCAAGCCCGTGCTGCTGCCAATTGAGTGCTTCATTCCGCTCAATCAGATCGAGCCTGGCCTGCATTAGTCATGATTTCCTGGAGTGACGGCTACGTCACCGAAATCGAATATACCCACGGCTTTTACCGAGAATTGGCCCCCGCCCACCTGCGCTTTGCGCTGCTGTGTGCTGGCTTGAGCCTGCCGCCCGAGCAGGGTTTTACCTGGGCTGAGCTGGGCTGTGGCCAGGGTTTTACCGCTAACTTGGTAGCAGCAGCCAACCCTCAGGGTCACTTTTTTGCCACCGACTTTAACCCCAGCCACATCGCAACCGCCCACCGTTTTCAGTCGGCAGCGGCGCTTGACAACATTACCTTTAGCGAAAATAGCTTCGAGCAGTATGTTGAGGCAGACCTGCCGCCGTTAGATTACGTTTGCCTGCACGGCATCTACAGCTGGATCTCCCCCGAGAATCGAGCGCATATTGTGGAATTTATGCGCCGCCATCTAAAGCCTTCAGGCGTTGTTTACATCAGCTATAACTGCTACCCCGGCTGGGCTGCGCTTATGCCGCTGCAGCGGCTGATCTATGAGCAGGGACAGGCTAGCGGCGGGCCCATTTTAGAGCGGGTAGATCAGGCGCTGCAGTTTGTGCAAAGGCTGTCTGACTCAGACAGCGGCTACTTCAAGGTCAACCCGCTGGCAGTTCAGCGGCTGGGTCAGCTGCAGAAGCAAAACCGGCATTACCTGGCCCACGAGTATTTTAATGAGCACTGGCACCCGCTGTTTGTCACTCAGGTCGCCGCAGAACTGTCGCCAGCCAAGCTGATGTTTGCTGCCTCAGCCAACCTGCTCGACCATATCGATGCCCTCAACATTCCGCAGTCGGCGCGGGAGCTATTTGCCAGCGTCAAAGATCCGCTGCAGCGTCAGCTGCTCAAGGACTACCTGATTAACCAGCAGTTTAGGCGTGATCTGTTCATCCGAGGGGCCGTGCGGCTGAGTTCGCTGGAGCAGTTAGAAAAGCTAAGGCAGCAGGGATTTGTCTTGACTCAGCCAGCGGCTAGCATTCCCTTCAAGTTTCAGTCGGCGCTGGGGGAGGTTTCCCTCCAGGCCGATATCTATAGGCCGCTGATTGAAGTTTTGAGTCAGGGACCCGCCACGTTAGGGCAGCTGACCCAGCACGCCGACCTTAAGCAGCTGAGCCTGGAAAGGCTGCTGGAGGCGCTGATGGTGCTGGTGGGAGCAAACTGGGCCGCGCCTACCCTGCCGGAGGCTGATCTGGCGCAGCGACGTCAGAGCACTGAGCGGTTTAATCAAGCGGTGCTAGATCAGAGCCAATACGGCGCTGATCTACAGTTTTTAGCCTCTCCTCTGACTGGTAGTGGGGTTGGGCTAGACCGCATTGAACAGCTGCTGCTGGTGGGGCTGATTCGCAAGCAGGCGGCGGCTGCCTTTGCCTGGGGCGTGCTGTCGGCCCAAAAGCAAACCCTGGTTAAGGACGGGCAGCCATTAAAGACAGCTGAGGAAAATCTGCAGGAGCTGAGGCAGAAAGAGACTCTGCTGGTGCAGCAGCGGCTACCCCTGCTCAAGCAGCTCCAGGTTGTGGCCTGATTTTCCTTAGATCAACCGTTGCCGCAGCTTGGAGGAAACCGTGTCGATGATTGATACTGACACAATCAGAATAATTAAGATGGCGCAGACATCGGGGTAGCGAAAGGACCGGAAGCTCTGATACAGCGAGACGCCGATGCCGCCTGCCCCGACAATTCCCAGCACGGAGGCTGAGCGGACATCGGCCTCAAATCGATAGAGCGTAAAGGAAATCCACAGCGGCATGACCTGCGGCAAAACGCCGAACAGAATTTCCTGAAGTTTGCTGGCCCCGGTGGCCCGAATGCCTTCGACTGGGCCGGGATCGATGGATTCGACGGCTTCGGAGAACAGCTTGCCCAAGGTGCCCGTGGTGTGAACAAACAGGGCCAGCACACCGGCAAAGGGGCCTAGACCCACCGCCACAACAAAGATTAGGGCAAAGACAATCTCGTTGATGGCCCGCATCGCGTCGAGCAGGCGGCGAATGGGAAAGACGATCCACTGTGGGCAGATGTTTTCGGAAGCCAAAATCGAGAGGGGGACGGCCACGATAGAGGCCATTGACGTTCCCCAAAGGGCCATTGAAATGGTTTCGAGGGTGTCTTGCAGGTACAGCCGCCAATAGGCAAAACTGGGCGGAAAGTAGCGGCTGATGTACTCGGCCATGTTGCTGCTGCCCTGAAACAGCTCCACAAAGCTCAGATCGCTCTGGATGCCAGCGTAGACGAAGACTGCGATCGCAACTCCCAAATACCCCAGCCGCATGGCCGTGATGCGCTTCTGCTGGCTGTCTAGCATGGATTGGACAGCGGGAGAGGACGTTCCGGGGGTGAGGGGTGGGGAGTTGGGCATGGTGCGGTGAGAGGTGGGAGGGTGAGGGGTGGATGAGTGGGTGGGAGGGGATGGACAGCTGGAGAAGAGCCCGGAGGGTCTTCCTCCAGCTGCCTGGTATTGGCTAGCGCAGAGGTGCTACTTCAAGGCTTCTAGCTTCTGATTGAGTTCATCTAGCTTTTGCTGTTTGGCCTCAGCATTGAGGTTGGCATCGTTCTGAACTTCCAAAATGTCTTTGGCAATTTCCAGCTCCCGAATGGTGTTCCAGGTGGCGTCGTCTGCGGGGACGAAGCCATCCCACTGCAGGGGAGCCAGTACGGCTTCGTCTTGGTAGGTGTAGAAGAAGTCTTGGAGCTGCTCCTTCATGCAGTCGGGCAGGTCTTTGCGGTAGGCAATGGGGTCACTGGGGATCTCGGGCGAGGTCCAAATGATCTGCACCCGCTCGAAGGCAGCCGGGTCGGATTCCTGCAGGCGAGCCATCGACTCGTTGTTGTTGGTGGCGACGTCTACCTGATTGTTGGCGACGGCTTGCGCGGTGGCCTCGTGGCTACCGGCAAAGAGTAGCTGCTTGAAGGCAGTGTTGGGGTTGACGCCCTTTTGAGCAAAGACGTAGTAGGTGGGCACCAAAAAGCCGGAGGTGGAGTTGGGGTCGTTGAAGGCGAAAGTCAGGTCCTGCGAATTTTCCACCACGTATTCGTCGCCATTGCCTTGGGCCAGGTCGATCTCCTGCACAATTGGGTTTTCCTTATTGCTGATCAGGTGCGCGTAGTAGCCCTTAGAGCCATCTTCGGCAACGGTTTGAGCAAAGGCTTCGGCATTGGAGCGCTCAGCTGCCTCAATATAGGACTTGCCGCCGTACCAGGCTAGCTGCAGCTTACCGGCTCCCATGGCTTCAATGACCCCGGCATAGTCGGTAGCGTAGAAGCCGTTGACGGGCCGCCCTAGCTCGGCTGCCATCGCCTCTAGGAACGGCTCCCAAAGGGGCTTGAGATTGGCCTGAGATTCGGTGGAAATAATGCCGAAATCAAGTGCGGTGAGTTCGGGAGCGCAGGTCTCACCGGCAGCGGTCTCGTCGGCTGGCTGACTGGCCGAATCTTGGCTACAGCCGGCTAAAACGCTGGTGCCGATCAGGGCCACGGTCAGGAGAGAGGTCCATCTTTTCATCGGTTTGGTCAGCATAAGCGTTCCCTAGATATGGGTGAGTTAAGGGTTTGAACGGGGGTGAGGAGCAACTTTGCTGGGGCTAGACCACCAGGGCTTCGCCATGTCCTGCCAGCACCAGTTCTTCGGCGGCTGAGCCGTAGATGCTGGCCAGGCAGTTGTCATCGAGGTGCACGGTATCGCCGTCAAAGCGAACGATGCCGTCGCAGAGGGCGACGGTGCGATCGCAGTACTGCCGCACCATCTGTACCTGATGCAGGGAAACCAGCACCGTAATGCCGTATTTGCGGTTAAGAGTGGTGAGCAGGTTCATGACCTTGCGGGCCGACTCGGGATCGAGCGAGGCAATCGGCTCGTCGGCCAAAATGATGCGGGCTCCCTGCATCAGACAGCGGGCAATGGCAACTCGCTGCTGCTGCCCGCCGGAAAGGGCCGAGGCCCGCTTATTGGCCTGGTTGAGAATGCCGACCTGCTCCAGCGCCATCAGCGCCTGCTGCTTTTCGGCCTGGGTGAACCAGCCCAGGAGCGATCGCGTCATCGGCACCTGCGACAGGTTGCCAATCAGCACGTTCTCCAGCACCGTCAGGCGGTTGACCAGGTTGAACTGCTGAAAGATAAAGCCCATCTGGCTCCGCAGCTGCCGTACCCGAGAGTGCAAGACGCCATCGGTCTGCAGCGCCGTGCCAAAAATTTCAATGCGACCCTGCTCCGCCTGCTGCAGGCCATTGAGGTTGCGCAGCAGGGTGGACTTGCCAGAGCCCGAAGCCCCTACCAATGCCACCATCTCACCCTCAGCAACCGACAGATTGACCTGCTGCAGCGCCTGTCTGCCCTTAAACGACTTGCTCAGGTTAAACACTTCCACAGCGGGAGTTGTGGAGCTCGCGGTGGGCGATTGCGGCATGGTTGCTGACCTCTCGGCAAAGGGCTTGACGTTGACCACAGCTAGCAGCGCCCCGGCAGATATGGCTTTGGTTAGAGAGCTTAGGCTCAGGCAATGGGTCAAATACCTGGTCCAGGTAAGCTTCTGACTCGCCCTGTCACTTGAGACAGAGCATAGGCTATAGGTCTAAATATCTAGACGTATTTTTTCCAGAGCACCTTACCCTCATGATTGGAGAGGCAGATTAAGCCAGCCGAAAGTTAGGGTTAAGTTTGAGGAGCTTTACGCTGTGGGGAGTGGCTAGCGAGGAGCCGCCAGCAAATCTAGCCCTTCTACGGTCGTCAGGCAGTCCTTAGATAGGTCATTTTCAAACACCAGCTCCACCCGGTCTCCGCGAAACCGAGTCACTCCGTATTCAATGACCTGGCTGTGCTGATTGACGTTAACGGCCTCGGTCATCAACACGGGGGCTCCCAGAGGCAGCCCCAGCAGGCGAGCGTCCCTAGCTTGGGCTGGGCAGGCAGAAATCCGGGTGCTGCCGCGAATGTGGTCGTAGCCGTACTCCTGGCTCAGCATCTGAGAAATAGAGGTGTGGTTTTGGCAGTGCTCTAGCAGACGGGGCAGGCAGTGGCCCGGAAAGTAGCTGCTAGACACGCTAATAGGCGCATCGTCTACCAGGGAGAGCCGTTCATAGAGAATGACGGTATTGCCAAAGTCTAAGTCCAGCCTACGGCTTAAAGTTTCATCTGCCGGAACTTCGGCAATGCGAAGGCGCTTGAGGCTGGGCTGATAGCCCTGGGCCTTGAGCGTCTCGTTGTAGCGGACTCGCTTACCGATGGCGTAGGTGATGGGCGAAGCGGCGACAAAGGTGCCCCGACCCCGATCAACCCGAATCAGCCCCTCATTGCGCAAAACTTCAATTGCCCGACGCAGCGTATGCCGGTTGACACCGAAGCGGGCGCTCAGCTCAGCCTCCGTCGGCAGCTTATCGCCAACCTGATAGACCGACTCACGGATATTGCGCCGAATCTCATCGGCAATTTGCAGGTAGAGCGGTGAGGCTTCCTGAACCATTGAGTCAGTGGCGCGAATGTGACCTGGGAAACAAGCTGGCTTTATATTAACCCGCCCAAGGCCACCCACTGGAGGCTCTACGGCACCAAAATCAGCTTGCCAACGTGCCTCCCCTGCTCCATCACGGTCTGAGCCTGCCGCACATCGCGTAGAGAGAACTGGGCGGCGATGGGCATTTGATAGGTGCCGTCGGCAATTCGCTGCAGCACGTGCTGATAGGCCGTCTGCTCAACGTCGCTGCCAGACAGCTGATTGAGCACCCAGCCACGCAGCGAGGCCATCTTGCGGATCAGGGGATGGACGTTGACGATGTCGGGCTTGCCTAGCAGGCCATAGATCCAGAGGGTGCCGCCCTGGGCCAGCAGGCGAATCTCGGTGTTGAGAAAGTCTCCGGCGGCTACTGGATCAAAAATGACGTTGAAGCCTTTGCCGCCAGTCAGCTTTTTGGCTGAGCGGTACCAGTCGGTGTCGTGGGTCAAGATCAGGTGGTCGTAGGGAGCCTCTGGCATGGCCTGCAGCTTGGTGAGCTTGTCGGGGCTGGTTGTAGTGCCGACCGCAATGCCGCCCTGGTGCTTGACGACCTGGGCGGCTGCGATCGCAACGCTGCTGCTCGCCCCTGGAATCAGTACTGTTTGCCCCGGCTGCAGGGCCTGCTGCCACACCAGGCAACCCCAGGCGGTTATGTAGGGCAGCCACAGCGCGCCCAGCAGCTGGTTAGGTATGCCATCAGGCGCTAAAATGGTCTGCTCTGCCCGCACGACGTAGTGAGATTGATAGGTGCCCTGGCCCTGGCCCTTGCTGGCAGGGGCCTCTAGGGTAAGGATGACGCGCTGGCCGACAATGCGATCGCTGACGCCGGAACCCACCGCCAAAATTATCCCACCGCCCTCCAGCCCAGGCGTAAAGGGCGGATTGCCCGAGATCAGGCGGTATTCACCTCGGCGGGCCATCAGCTCGGCGTTGTTCATACCGATGCTGGTGAGCCCTACGACGACCTCTCCGGCTGCCGGAACCGGATCGGGTAAATCAACGATGTCTAGCTGCTCAACTCCCCCAAATGCTCGGACGATGACCTTGTACATGTGGCTCCTTTCCCGGCAATGGGCAGTAAAGTTGGCTCATTATTGCCTATAAATGCGTAGTTTAACGAATCAGGAGCTGCTATCCCGGCTGAGGCTGGTGTTAGCCAGATTAAGCCGTTTTAAGCTGTAAAAAATGCCCAAATTGGTAGAATTCAGCAATAGCTGGTTTGCCGTCTGTGGCTCGATAATCAAAATAAATATCGCTCAGAGTCTCTCTCAGCCCCTGGTCTCCTGTGAATCAGGCGGATTGGGAGAGGCCTTGAGTGAATAACCAGTTTTAGGCGTGGCTATGTTTCTCGGCGGAGGCATAGCCATTTCTTAACGGTAGCTAATCAACGCATGGACAACCAGTCAACCGGTCAAGCAACCGGGTGTGGAGTGTATTGAACCGTATGCCGCAATTGAATTCACGCAAGATGATAAAGACCTCGGTGGATCTGTTGTTGATGCTGATGCTGACCAACGGAATCTTGCTGGGCTTTCCAGCGGTTTTGTATATTCTGCTGTTGAGAGATGGAGGCACGCTGCTGCCGCTGCAGCTCGTGATTTCCGGGGTTTACCTGCTGGCATCCCTGATTCTGGCCGCTGAAACAGCGGCTGTTTTATGGGCTATCAGTCAGTCGAAGCACGCCATGCGAGGCATCCTGCAGCGTTTCCTCAGCAGACGCCCTCTGCTGCGCCCAGCGGCTTCTCCCTGGGCAGCGCCCCTCAGGCCAGAGGTGTCTTCAGCGTCAACCCCACCGGTTTCCATTGTGGTGGTTGCCTACCTGCCCAATGAGCAGGGCATCATTCTCGAAACCCTGCAGCATATCCTGACTCAGGTGGATTGGCCTGCCTCCCGGCTAGAGGTGATTTTGGCCTACAATACGCCGACAGCCCTGCCGATTGAGGCTGACCTGCAGCGCCTAGCCGAGGTTAATTCGACGCTAAAGCTGCTGCGGGTAGAGGGCAGCACCTCCAAAGCTCAGAACTTAAACGCGGCCCTGCAAGTCGTTACGGGTGAGATGACCTGTATTTTTGATGCCGATCACCATCCTGCCGCTGACTGTCTGAGGCGGGCCTGGCCGTGGCTACAGCAGGGCCAGTATGACCTGGTGCAGGGCCGCAACGTCATCCGTAACCACGGCGAAAATTGGCTGACGCAGCTGATTGCGGTGGAGTTTGAGTGTCTCTATGGCGTCAGCCACTATGGCCGCTCTTTGCTGGTCGATACAGCTTTGTTTGGCGGCTCCAACGGCTATTGGCGCACTGCAGCTCTGCAGCGAATTTGCTTTCGCTCTCGCATGCTGACAGAGGATATTGATGCGACGCTGCGGGCCCTGCTGAGGGGATACCGGATTGTGCACGATCCGCAGATCCTAACCACGGAACTGGCTCCAGAAGATGTGCCCACGCTCTGGTCGCAGCGACGGCGCTGGAGCCAGGGTTGGCTAGAGGTGGCCCTGGCTCATCAGCGGCGGGTGGCGCGATCGCGGTATCTGGATCTGCCGCAGCGGATCTGCTGGCTGATCATGCTGCTCTACAGCGAAGGATTTCATCCCCTGGCACTGCAGATCATCCCTATTACCCTTAGCCTTTCGTTGGCTGGGCTGGTGATGTCGGAGACCATGTTCAGGTTTACCCTGATCAGCACGCTGCTCACCCTGCTGAGTGGGTTTCTGCAGGTCTTTGCAGCGATGCGATCGCGGCGGCGAGTGTTGCCGCTGCCGCCCACCTACTTTCTGCTGTACGGCTTGCTGTCACCGATTTATTTCTGGTTTAAGAGCCTGGTTGCAGTGGTGGCGCTGTCTTACCACCTGGGGGGACGGCGAGAGTGGCACGTGACCCGCCGGGTCAATCAAAAGGCAAAAGTCCAGGTGCTAGATCCGGCCCTACGATGATTGCCGCCACTGATAGTCCCAATACCGCTGCACTAGCGCTTCTGGCAGAGCCAGGGGCGTGAGCGTGTGGGCATCTACTAGGTGGCCAGTTTGAGTGGCGATTGCCACCGTGCCCTCTGGGCTGCCCAGACGAATCTGCAGCGCCCAGCGAGTTTTGCCCAGGTTTGACAACCAAAGTCGTCCGGTTAGAGCTCGCTGCGATCGCACGGGCTGTTTGTACTCAATCTGCGTTGACACCAGCACCGGATATTGGTCTGCCTGGTGGGGAAAGTGCTGCTGCAAAAACTCCTGCCGCAGGCTCTCCAGCCAGCGCAGATAGGCAAACTCGCTGGCCAGCCCCCGGCTATCGAGATCAAAAGACTGCACCTTAAAGGACAGTTCAACGGCAAAGGGATCGTTAAGTGCGATCGCATTGGACTGAGACATCGTTTCCTCCTAAGAGACCGATCGGTCTTTTTTAGATCAAAAAAAATGAGCCACTTAGCCTGCACCAATACAGCACAGGCTGGTGCTTTAACGTCTAGCAGAATCTGTTCTTACCGCCTCAAGCTGGAGCTGCAGGTGACGAATTGCCCGCTCCAGGTAGATCGAATCATCGTAGAGCTTACTCATCATGATCGCGCCCTCAATCGTGGCAATCAGGAGGGTGGCCAGCTCATCAGCATTCGCCTCAGGCCGAACCTCACCCCGCTCCACGCCCTGCACCAGCACCCGCCGAATCAGCGATTGCCAGCCGTCTAAGGCCTGCCGCACCCGCTGCCGCATAGCTGGATGGGTGTCGTCACTCTCAACGGCGGTATTGAGAATGGGGCAGCCGCCCTCAACGATGGGATGGTCAACGTAGTGCCGATAAATTTCAAGCATTGCCAGCAGCCGATCGACAGCATGGCGCTGACTGCGAATCGCCGCCATGTAGTGACGGGTAATCTCCTGAGTCATGTACTCAAACGCTTCTAGGGCCAGCTCCTCCTTACTGCCAAAGTGGTTATAAATTCCGCCCTTTTGCAGCCCCGTCACCCGCATAATGTCGGCCATCGACGCGCCAGCATAGCCCTGCCGATTGAACAGCAGCGCCGCTTCACGCACAATTTTTTGACGGGTTTCCTGCGCTTTTGACATTAACAGACCGATCGGTCTTTACTGTTCAAGACAGTATCACATTTTTTTGGGCTGGGAAAGCAGGAAGGCGTAAAGGTAGGGGCAAAAGGTCTGAAAAGTTCAGCTCTGACGCTGCTGCTGTTTCTCTAGAAATGCTCTGGGCTATTTCCTGAAGCCTCAAACCCGCTGAAGCTGGCTCAATCAAATTTGATTTGATAGGGCATAAGCGCATAGATACCCCGAGGGTCGTTGAGCTGCTGAATCAGCCTGATGTCGTGCTTCAGGTTCTCTAGCTGGGCTGTCAGCGGGTCTTGTCGCTGGGCTTTGGCCGACTCAAAGAAGTTGGCAAAAAAGCGGCTCCATTCGTCTCCTCGGGGATATTCCTGCAGTCGCCAGTCCTCGCCTAGCTCTGACATTTCCGCCGCAACCTCAATAGCGCGCTCCAGGCCGCCAAGTTCATCTACCAGGCCCAAGTTTTTGGCGGCTTGGCCTGACCAGACTCGGCCTTGAGCAATCTCAGCAACGGTAGCGGTAGGCAGTTTACGCCCCTCTTCGACTCGGGCCAGAAACTCGTCGTAAATCTGGTCTACAGACTTCTGGAGAATGGCCAGTTCTTTGTCTGTTTTGGGGCGAGTGCTGGTGAAAATGTCAGCCAGGTCGGACGTTTTGACGCCATCCCAGCTAACGCCGACTTTGCCGCCCAGGTCTTCCAGGTTGACAAATAGGCTGAATACGCCAATCGAGCCGGTAATTGTGGTGGGTTCGGCAACAATTTTGTCGGCCAAAGAGGCGATCCAGTAGCCCCCAGAGGCAGCTACGTCCCCCATCGAGACAATCACAGGCTTGCCTGATTCCTGCAGCAGGCGCACCTCTCGCAAGATAATTTCGGAGGCAATGGCGCTGCCGCCCGGGCTGTTAACCCGTAGAACAACCGCTTTGACCTCCTCATCTAGCCGCAGCTCCCGCAGCTGCTGAGCCATCTGATTGCCCGCGATCACCTGGGTGCCGCCAAACCCGCTTGAGCCGTCACCATCGACAATCGGCCCTTCGGCATAGACGACGGCAATCTGGTTGCTGGAGCTGCGGCTAACCAGCTCGTCTTCGGCGATATCGGCATAGCGCTGCAGAGTGATCTGGCGAAAATCTTCGTCGTCTTCAAGGTCGTCTTCGCTCTGGTTGGTGTGCGATCGCAATTCTGCGATCACCTCATCCTCATAGACAATCTGATCGACCAGCTTTTGGGTCTTAGCGTCTTCCCCAAAGAGAAAGCCCTGGTTGTTAGCAATGGTCTGGAGCGTTTGGGCGGTTATGGAGCGGGGCTGAGCCGAGCTCTCAAGGATAGACTGCCACAGCTCCCGCAGCAGCCTCTGGGTCTGGTCCCTTTCCTCTGGGCTCATGTCGTTGCGCAGGAGTGGCTCTACCGCAGATTTGTACTTGCCCACTCGGGTTACCTGTACCCCCACACCCAGCTTATTGAGGGCTTCGGCCTGGTACATCATTTCGGCGTACAGGCCGTTCATCTCTAGGTCGCCGAAGGGGTTCATATATACCGATTCGGCGGCGGCAGCCATGAGATACTCCCGCTCTGTCCAGGAAACATCGTAGGCAATCACAGGCTTGCCGCTTTCCCGAAAGGTCTCAATTGCCTTTCTCAGCTCTACTTGAGAAGCCAGCCCAATGCCCATGTCGCTGCCGCCCTTGAGATAGAGCGCCGTAATCCGGTCATCCTCTGCTGCTTCCCTGAGCGCCACAATGGCTTCCCTCAGGGTCAGCTGACTGGGCATTTGGCCCACAAATAAAATGTCCGTCGGGGTGGGCACCACTTCTGAATCAGAGATGACGGTAGACAGGTCATAGACCAGCACAGAGTCTTTCTCGACCAGGGGGGTGCTGCCCTTGGCCAAATTTGCGGCCAAAATTCCCATCAGCCCGACAGCTCCAATGGCGGCAAGCACGCCAAACAGCACAACGAACAAAAAAGTGCCGGTCAGGCTAGCCAGGGTGAATTTCCAGAATTGGCGCATGAATTTCTAAAATGCTCGTGGAATATGCGGACGCCTTGAGTTAAAGCAGATGTCATCCCTCTATTAGGGTAATCTTTATCCCCTCAGGCTTGCTGAAACAGCCTCAAAGTTTTAAGCGCCTGTCAGGGCGCAGTCCCTAGCACCCTCTGGGGCCTCAAAAGAGCCTGATAAACCCCAAAAAAAGGGGCCACCCGACAACAGCTTGCCCCGGCTGGGCAGAGGCGCAGAGCACCAGGGGCAGCAAGTTGGGCAACTGGCGAGGGGGTACGGGCCAAACGACAAAAGACATTCCTCTGCGGAATGCCTCTAGTTCTTATCTGCTTTGAATAGGCCGAAGCGAATGGGTTTGTACAAATATTTGGCGCAGACGTACGGAGCTAGCGGTAGACGTCTTCCGAGTCTTCGTCGTATATCTCCAGGCCCTCCTCGGGCTCGTCCTGCTTATTGACCTCTTCCTTGAAGCCCCGCAGCGTTTTGCCTAGGGCGCTGCCCAGCTCAGGGATCTTCTTGGGGCCAAAGATCAAGACCGCAACCCCAAGGATAATGATGACTTCTGTCCAGCCGAGATTGAACATAGGAACGCCTAGCGCAGATAACAATCACTATACCAGTGGAAAGTGAGGGGTAAGGGATAAGCAGCCCTGCTCATTCCTTACCCCGGCTCGCCTACCTTGCTGCCGCCACCGGCTCATAGCGAATGCCGGCCTGCCGCAGACGCTCGACCGCTTCACCCAAGCGATCGCAATCGGCAATCAGGCTAATGCGCACATAGCCTTCGCCGCCAGGGCCAAAGGCGTTGCCGGGAGTGACGACAACGCCCGTTTCCTGCAGCACGGTGAGGGCAAAGTCAGTAGAGCCCTGGCCGGGCGGGCAGGGCACCCAGAGGTACATGGTGGCTTTGGTCTTGGGCACATCCCAACCCAGGGTAGCCAGCTCTTGAATCAAAAAGTCGCGGCGGGTGCGGTAGCGGGCCTGGACTTCGTGCAGATAGACGTCGGGCAGAGCCAGGGCTGTTTCGGCAGCCTGCTGCAGGGCGGCAAAAATGCCGTAGTCAAGGTTGGTTTTGAGGGTGCGTAGGCCCTGAATAATGTGGCGATTGCCGACCACAAAGCCGACCCGCCAGCCAGCCATGTTGTAGGTCTTGGAAAGGGTGTGAAACTCAACGCCAATTTCCTTGCCGCCGGGGATCTCCAGCAGGCTAGTGGGCTGATAGCCGTCAAAGGCCAGTTCGGCGTAGCACAGGTCGTGCACCAGCAAAATGTTGTACTCGCGGGCAAAGGCCACAGCGTCTTCAAAGAACTTGCGCGGTGCGGTGGCAGCAGTCGGGTTGCTGGGGTAGTTAAAGAACATCGCCTTGGCTCGGCGGGCGACATTTTCAGGAATAGCCTCTAAATCGATCAGCCAGTCATTTTCAGGCGTGAGGTGGAGGTGATAAATTTCGCCCCCTGCGATCGCAGGCCCCCGGAAGTGAGCCGGATAGGCTGGAGTCGGTACCAGCACCAGATCCCCCGGATTGATGTAGGCCATCG
>JACVRP010000499.1 GCA_014534385.1 Cyanobacteria bacterium Co-bin13 | reverse complement strand
GCGCCTCCTACTGGGATCTCCTGCTGACCTACTCTATTCAGCCGCTGCCTGGACAACTGGCTGTAGTGTGTGCCGTAGCTGTGATAGCCTTTGTGATGCGGCATCTCCTGTTTTATTAGAGGGCTATGAGCGTTCGCAATCACCTATTTTGGATTGCCGCAGTGGCAAGCTTGGCGCTAGATCAAATCACCAAGCGCTGGATCGTCAGAACCTTTGAGCTGACCAACCCGCCTCAAACCGTGCCGCTTTGGCCTGGGGTTTTTCACTTCACCTACGTTACCAATACCGGAGCAGCCTTTAGCCTGTTTAGTGAAAACGGGGAATGGCTGAAGTGGCTGTCGCTGCTGGTTAGCCTGGGCCTGGTGGCACTGGGCGTCTGGGTTAACCTGCCCAATCGCTGGGAACAAGCAGGCTATGGGTTTATTTTGGGGGGAGCCTTTGGCAACGGCATCGATCGTCTATTGGCCGGTGAGGTCGTTGATTTTTTAGATTTTCGCCTGATCCAGTTCCCCATTTTCAATTTTGCCGATGTCTTCATCAATGTCGGCATTGCCTGTCTGCTGGTGGCAGCCCTCCGGTATCCGCCTAAGGACAACGGCAGTGGTCCTTAGGCGGCCCCTCTACGACAAGTAGCTAGCTGGAGAAAATCTGTACCTGGGGGGGCTGTTCTAAATCTAGCGATTAGAATAGGTCAGTACCCCCAGGTTGGGATCCGCTCCATCCGATGACGCCGCAATCGCCACCCCCGCCTCGTACGGTTCTGGGAAGGATTACCCAGGCATTTAATGCTGCCCAGGCCAAGGTTGATTTTTCTAAGCTGGCCCTCAAGAAGGGGGCTCGCAACGCCACTCTCCAGGTGACAGTGGGCGACCAAGAAGCCGTCTACCCGCTGCTGGGTGAGCACTACATTTTGGGGCGCAGCTCTCAGCAGAGCGACATCGTCGTACGGAGCCCAATTGTCAGTCAGGTACACGTGACCCTGACGCGCGATCGCACCCTGCCCGGCGAGCCCTTTGTCCTCAAAGATCGAGACTCGACCAACGGCGTCTATCGGGGCAAAAAGAAACTCAGGAAAACTATTCTGAACCACGGTGACCTGATCACCTTGGGGCCGCCGGAGCTGACCGATGCCGTCACGCTGCGCTACATTGACCCGCCGCCTTGGTACGTGCAGGCAGGTCGCTACGGGCTCTACGGCTTTACCGGGCTTTCCCTGGCGGTGGGCACTTGGATTGTCGCCCTGGAGTGGCCCAAAATCCCCACGCGGCCGCTGCCAGAGTCGGTGCAGGGCCCCGTCTTGATCTACGCCCAGGAGGAGGGGCAGTCGGTGCCGCTGCGGCAGCAGGTTACCCAGGCCCACCGAGAACTGCCCCGCATCTCTGATTTTTCACCCTACCTGCCTCGGGCCATCATGGCCTCAGAAGACTCTCGCTATAACTGGCACCTGGGGGTGGATCCGATCGGCACTCTGCGAGCGGCTCTGGCCAACGTGCGTGGCGGCGAGATCCGGGAGGGCGGCAGCACCATTACCCAGCAGCTGGCCCGCAGCATCTACCGGGAATATGTGGGCACCGAAGACTCGGCTGCTCGTAAAATCCGCGAGGCCATCGTAGCGCTAAAGCTGGAGACGTTTTACAGCAAAGACGACCTGATGCGGCTTTACCTAAACCGAGTGTTTTTGGGCAATAACCTGTACGGGTTTGAAGATGCTGCTCAGTTCTATTTCGACAAATCTTCCGCCGATCTGACCCTGTCAGAAGCGGCGACCCTAGTGGGCATTTTGCCTGCTCCCAATGCCTTTAACCCGGTGCAAAACTACGAAGCCGCCATTAGATACCGGGATGGGGTCCTCACCCGCATGGTGTCTGTAGGTATGGTTAGCCAGGAGGAGGCCCGCCGAGCCCGCCGTACCCGGATCGAGATCAGCCCCAAGGCCCGTGAGCAGCTGCAGAGCACGCGCGCCCCTTTTTTCTACAGCTACGTGTTTGATGAGCTCGATCAGGTTTTGGGTCCTTCCCTAGCGCGAGAAGGCAATTTCATCGTGCTGACCTCGCTCAATCTAGACATGCAGGCTGAGGCCGAGGCTGCCCTGAGAGAGGCCGTGGCTACCGCAGGCCGGGAGCAGGCTTTTTCTGAGGGGGCCATAGTCACCCTAGATACGACGACCGGGGCCATTCAGGCGCTGGTGGGAGGGGTAGACTACCAGACCAGCCAGTTCAACCGAGCCTCACAGGCGCTGCGTCAGCCCGGATCGACCTTTAAGGTGTTTGCCTATGCTGCAGCCCTAGAGCAGGGAGCCAGTCCCGGCCAAACCTACAGCTGTAGCGATTTGGTCACAGGGGGGCAGGAGTTTCAGGGCTGCCGCTCGGGAGGAGGCGCTCTAGATATGTATGCTGCCATGGCCCGGTCGGAGAACGTGGTGGCGCTGCGGATTGCTGAAGAAGCGGGTCTGCCGAACGTAATTCAGACGGCTCAGCGGTTGGGCATTGAATCGGAGCTAAATCTCACACCCGGTCTAGTGCTGGGGGAGAGTGAGGTGACGCCGTTGGAGATTACGGGGTCTTTTGCTGCGATCGCAAATAACGGCGTCTGGAATCGGCCCCACGGTGTGATGCAGGTGCTCGACAGCAGCGACTGCGTTGATCCTCAAGACGTAACAACCTGCCGAGTGGTCTACGAGTTTGGTCAGGCTGGCGATGCCCAGATTGAGGCCCTGCCAGCTCCTGTCGCCAATACCCTGGTGGGGCTGCTCCAGGGCGTTGTGCAGGGAGGCACAGGCCGCAGCGCCTTCTTGGGTCTGGGCGAAGGAGGTAAAACCGGCACAACGAATGACAACCGCGACCTCTGGTTCATTGGCTTTGTCCCCGGCTCTAACCTG
>JACVRP010000520.1 GCA_014534385.1 Cyanobacteria bacterium Co-bin13 | reverse complement strand
GTGTAATGTCGCCCTGCTGGGTAAACTTGATGGCGTTACCCAACAGATTAATCAGAACCTGACGCAGCTTGACTTCATCTGCCGAGCCATAGCGCGGCAGCGATGCTCCTCGCTCGCAGGTAAATGCAAGCTGTTTCTCGGCTGCCCTGAGCCGAAACATATCCTCTAAATCTTCTAGCAGCTGGTAGAGGTCAAAGTTTAGGGCTAAAAGCCTGGTCTGGCCTGCCTCAATTTTGGACAGATCCAAAATGTGATTGATCAACGTCAATAGATAGTCACCACTGCGGTAAATGATAGCGATCTTTTCTCTCTCATGGCAGGAAAAACAGGTAGCCTGCAGCATCAGCTGGGAGTAGCCCAAAATTGCATTTAGGGGCGACCTCAGCTCGTGGCTCATGTTGGCGATAAAGATGCTCTTAGCCTGGTTAGCCACTTCGGCTTTATCTTTTGCGATCGCAAGTTCTCGGTTTGATTCGGCTAGGGCCGCCGTCCGCTCCTGCACTCGCTGCTCCAGCATGTCAAAGGACTGCCGGAGCTGGTAGGCCATGCCGTTGAAAGACTCTGCCAGATCTTCCAATTCATCGATTCCCTCTACCTCTACAACTGGCGTAAAATCGCCTTGAGCAATTGCCGTTGCTGCCTGGTTTAGCTTGGCTACGGGCCGAGTAATCCAGCGGCCCGTCAACAGCCCGGTAACCAGCGCTGCTGCGACGGCCAGTACGCTTAAAAATACGGTCAGGTGCGTGTTAGCGTAAATCTCGGCCATAAAGTCTGACTCGGGAATCACCACGACCACGAGCCAGTCCAGCCCTCGGCTGTCGTGAAAAGGAGCTACCTGAACAAACTGCTGCTGGCCGTTGGGCAGCCGGAAGGCAATTTGCTGAATGCCTTGAATGGAGTGAAGGTTGCCAAACCGCTGGAGCAGGTGGCGAGTGGTGTCGCTGACTAGAGGATTTTTGCTGTCAACTGCCTGAAGCCGCTTGGCGGTTGTACCTTCCCCCAGCAGCAGATCCTCTTCATTGGCGGTAGAGCTAGAAACCAGTGCCCCAGATCGCTCCAAAATAAAAGTCTCGCCCGATTTACCGGCCTTGATCCCGCCGAGAAACCTGTCCAATTCGGCAGACAGCAGAAAGTCGGACGCACAGACTCCCAGCAGTTTCTGGTTGGCGTTGTATACAGGAATGCTGGCCGTGACGACAGGTACCAGAGCGTCGAAGTCCAGGTAAATCTCGCTCCAGGTAGCCCTTTCCTTGGTTTTTGCCGCAATGTACCAGGGCCGCAGACGCGGGTCGTAGGGGCGGTCTACAAATTCGTCTTTTAGCTGGGCCTGTCTGCCCTGGTTGTCTAGCTGATAAAAGCGAAAGTAATAGTTGGTGCCGGGATTGGAGATCTGCAGCTGCAGCGTGCCATCCTGATTTGACCGGCCCACTCCCATAAACGCCCCATCTGCCTCAGTAGCGCAGTAGATCAAATTATTGCTGGGAAAGGTTTTAGCCTGCTGCCAAAACAGATACTCTCCCTCTACCTGTGGGACCTTGAGGCTGCCTTGAGTAAGTGCGATCGCATTGGTCTCGTTGATCAAAAAGGGGGATTCCACATACCCCTGAATTTGCTGGTGAATTCGCTCTGTCAATTCGCTGCGCAGTTGGGAGGCCAGATTGTTAATGGCCCTTTGGCTGTTGTGAAAGGATAGATACTCCACCAGCGCCACAGCCCCTGCCAGTTGGGCGACGAAGGGCAGCACCAAGATCCACTGCAAAGGACGCTTAGCCCACCGCTGACGAGCGTGGAGAAACCGGGAGGGAGGCGGCATATCACCTAATGGCAAAAGGACCCGATACCCATTTTTCCCGCTAATGCCGATAAAGATCGACGGGGCTGGAAATTGGGCTCAATTTGCCTGCTACTAAAAAGGGCTGCCTTCCTGGGAAGACAGCCCTGCGCATAGCCCCTAAAACGAGGCTATACAGCAGCTATTGACTGAATCAACTGAGTAGTCGAAGTTAGTAGTCGAAGTCGCCGCCCATGCCAGCGCCAGCGGGAGCGCCGCCTTCCTTGGGCTCAGGCTTGTCAACCACGATGCACTCAGTGGTCAGCACCATACCCGCAATCGAGGCCGCGTTTTGCAGAGCAGAACGGGTCACTTTAGCGGGGTCTACGATGCCGATTTCAAACATGTCAACGAACTTATCGTTAGCAGCGTCGTAGCCTGTATCGAAGGGCAGTTCTTTGACCCGCTCAGCTACAACAGCGCCGTTCTTACCGGCGTTTTCAGCGATCCGCATCAGGGGAGCCGCCAAAGCGCGAGCCACAATGGTGCCGCCGGTCAGCTCTTCATCCTTCAGGTTAGCGTTGACCCACTCGGTCAAGCTGGGCACTAGGTGCGCCAGGGTGGTACCGCCACCGGGGACGATGCCTTCTTCAACCGCTGCCTTGGTAGCGTTGATGGCATCTTCCAGACGCAGCTTGCGGTCTTTCATCTCGGTTTCGGTAGCAGCACCCACTTTGATGACTGCTACACCGCCAGAGAGCTTAGCCAGGCGCTCCTGCAGCTTCTCTTTGTCATAGCTGGACTCGGTTTCATCGATTTGACGACGAATCTGCTCGCAGCGGGCCTTCACCTGGGCTTCGTTGCCCTCAGCCACGATGGTGGTGGTGTCTTTGGTGATGGTGAGGCGGCGGGCTTTGCCCAGCATGTCGATCTTGGTGTTGTCGAGCTTGAGGCC
>JACVRP010000643.1 GCA_014534385.1 Cyanobacteria bacterium Co-bin13 | reverse complement strand
CTACAGGTAGGGGTATTCTAGCGACAACTTAGGGGCAAAACACCAAATGCCGCTTAACTTCATCTCCACTGGGTAGGGAAGGAATGGATCACTGTGTACAAGTGTACTGTGGGCAGTAGAAAGTGTAGAGATTAAGTTAACTGCATCTAATTACGGGCTCCCTCAAGCAGAGCTAGTCCAGCGCTGCCAACGTAGCCACATCTGGTGCTTTGGTCGCTGCTAAGACGGAAAGCAGACCAGCGTGTCAAAATTTTCAAATGGGGTCGCCAGATCCTAGCGGAAGTTGTAGGCTTCAGGGCGAATGGCCTGACTATCGGGAATGACCAATGGCTCCTCTCCCAGGCCCGATCGCTCCAAGACCACTGCCAGCGGGTTAGGAGGCGACGACGAAAAGAGCAAAATGCTTTAGTCAGCACATCATCTTAATCCCCCTGCCTTGCCGCCCAAGCCGCAAAGATACCACCCGTGACAAACATCAGCAGGCTATAGATGGCGGCAGGAATGGCCAGGGTGGGCTGATTGAGCAGTGATGGGGCGCTGGCAATTGCGATCGCAAGCGTCCCATTTTGAATGCCCACCTCTACCGTAATGGCCGTAGAACTGGGCCGATCTAGCCTGGCTAGCGTGGCAATCAGGTAGCCCAACGCCATTGCCGCCACGTTTAGAGCCAGAGTCACCAGCCCTACCTGAGCAAAAAAGGCCATTACGTTAGCTCGCTGCTGCACCAGCAGACCGACAATAATCAGCCCCAGTAAAAACAGCGATAGCCATTTGACGCCGCGTTCAGCCCTGGTGGCAAACTGCGGTAAGTAGCGGTGCAGCACCATGCCCACAGCCACAGGAATGACGGTAATCACAGCAATTTGCAGCACCGTAGAGAGAAATGGCAGCTGCAGCAAGGCGCTTTCTCCCAAGAAAGCGCCCATAGCCAGGTTCACAACCAGAGGAATGGTGAGCACCGTAATCAGGCTGCTGATGGCCGTTAACGTAATCGACAGCGCCACGTTTCCCCCAGCCAGGTAAGTCACCATATTAGAGGTGGGACCGCCGGGGCAGGCCGCCAACACCATCACCCCGACCGCCAATTCTGGGGTAAGCGGAAAGATTGAGGCCAGCACGAAGCCCACCACAGGCAGCATCACCACCTGAGCAAACAGCCCAACCAGCACCGCTTTGGGGTAGAGCCAAACCCGAGTAAAGTCTCCTGGCTTTAGCCCCAATCCCATGCCTAGCATGACGATAAACAGTGCCAGCGGTAGGAACACTGCCGTCAAAAAGCTTGACTCCATCGCACCCACGTCCTGTCTTACGTTGTGGGCTAGTTTAACCCGAGATCGCTGAGCACGGGACAGCCTCAGCCGGGAAGTACTGACCACCGTGCTATCCGCATAAGGATGCAGGCCCTGACCCAGAAGAAGGAGCAGTCTGCAGCCACGACCTAGGGAGCCATAAAGCAGTGGCGTACCTAAAGTTCAAACTGATGTAGCTTTTAAGCCATTTGAACAGGGCCGAAAACAACTGCGGAAGGGCTTACATTGAGAATTTTTCGATTCACAAAAATAAATTTGTCACGTTTAACTACTTCAGTAGAAAGGGGTATTAGAAGGGCTAGACGGGTAAACATCTGTAAAAAAAGAAACTTCTTACAAGGCGTTGATGATTTATTCATCTGTTCGCCGGGAACTATCATCTAGGTTCATAATTCTGCCTGGCACTCCAGCTAAAGGTTTATGAAGAATGAAAAAGAAGAATCAGTAAATCTACCGATTTTTAAAGAGTTAGAAGCTTAGCTAAGCCTGTTTCCGAAACATCTGTTAAGACAGTTTTCTCAATTTGCCTGCAGGGCCGTTTGAGATTGGCTACTGCTAAAAGTCTGCGCCTCGCTAAGTATTGATAGTTTGCGCTTCAAACACAAGGTTTCAGAGGCATATTTGACCTCTGACGATAAAGACTAAACGCTTTCTAGCTTGAAGCGGTAGGGAATGCATCATTCTCTGCCACAGCTCATGCTGGATTGTCAAATCTGGCCGATTGATGATTTCCCTATGAATTAACGGGTTGGGAAATCGGTGGAGTACACATTTTGATGAAGTGATCTGGGATGCGAATCATGGAAAATCACACGAACTCTCTTATCTTTGTTGATGCAAACGTTGAGGCATGTCTGCAGTTAGTGGAGGACATTTCACTTCCTGGGGAGGTGCTGATTTTAAAGTCAGACGAAGATGGAGTTGAGCAGATTACCCATGCTTTGCGGCAGTATTCTGGGGTCACTGAAATTCACATTGTTGCTCACGGTTCGCCTGGATGTTTGAACCTGGGTAAGAGCCAGCTAGGGCTTCATTCTCTCGATTATTATCAACCTCAGTTAAAGGACTGGTTTGCAACCCTCGGCAGTAAATCAGTCCTGTTTCTGTATGGCTGCAATGTTGCCGCAGGAGATGCCGGAGCGCAATTTTTACAGACGCTGCACACGCTCACAGGAGCCTGTATTGCCGCCTCCGAGCGGCTAGTGGGCCATGCCAGCCTGGGCGGTGACTGGCACCTTGATACTCAATTGGGAGACTTTGCCGCTAAACCCCTGCTATCAGAGGCCGCTGCCGCTGCTTACCCGGCAGTTTTAGCTGCTCCTGCCAACGACAACTTTGGTAACGCCCAAGAACTGACGGGCACCAACGCAACAGCAACGGGAACAAACGTAGATGCCACCCAGCAAGCGGGTGAACCCATTCATGACCCAACCGTGAGTGGGTTGGCTCCGGCATTTCAGCAAGATCTCAACGACTCCGTTTGGTGGAAGTGGACAGCGCCTGTATCAGGCCCCGTCACGGTAGACACCTTCGGCAGTAGCATTAACACGGTGCTGGCGGCTTACACGGGGTCAGCGCCCAACAGCCTGACCCAGGTGGCTAAAAACGATAATGCCAACGGCACGCTCCAGAGCAGCATCACCTTCACGGCCAGCGCTGGCACTACCTACTACTTTGCAGTAGACGGCGTGGGCAGCAGCCAGGGCGCGCTCAAAATCACGCTTAATACTCCGGCGGCAATTGATCCCGGCCAGATTTTCACCGTCAGCGAGGCGGCGCTACCCACCGATGCTCCCTTTGGCACTATCAAGGCCAATGAAACAGGGCTGACCTGGGCGATTGCTGGTGGCAACCCCGATAACGATGGCGATGGCAAAGCTGCCTTTAGCATTAATGCTGCAACCGGTGCGCTCAGCGTCAACGATGCAGGCGACCTGGACTATGAGAAATATCCCCAGCTCTACACGCTACAGGTTACGGCCAACGATGGCTCTTTCACCTCGCAGGGGACGGTCTTTGTCAATGTAGCGGATGCTCCTGACAAGCCCGTTTTCAAGGGTCTGACGCCGAACCTGACAACGATTAATGAGGGGTCAAAGATCAGCCTGTCGGGCCAGTTCAATGATCCAGACCAGATGGATCAGCAAACCGTGACCATCAACTGGGGCGATGGTACCTCCACGGTGATCGACAGCGACAACCTCAGCCTGCCCGATACTAACGGCGATCGCACCTTCAGCGGCATCAACCACACCTATCGGGACAATGGGGTTTACACCATTAACGTTACCGTTGCTGATGGCACCGGCAACACTGATAAAGCAACGACTGCAGTAACGGTTAACAACGTTGCCCCGACCATTACCCAAGGGGAAACCACCTCAGTAACGCTCAACGAGGACACCTCCACTACTTTCCTGCTGAATGCGACCGACCCTTCTAACCTGGATGTGCTGACCTGGAGCATTGCCAAGGGATCGGCCAACGGCACGGCCAAGGTGTCTGCCAGCCCCAACGGCAATAGCCAGATTATTACCTACACGCCCAACGCTAACTTCAGCGGCACCGATACCTTTACAGTGCAGGTTCGCGATGACGATGGCGGCATTGACACCATCACCGTCAACGTCAATGTAGCGGCCCAGCCCGATGCCCCAGGCAACCTGGTGTTGACCAAGAGCGCTGCCACCCTGAACGAAGGGCAGACCCTGACGCTGACCGGCAGCTTCTTTGACCCTGATGCGGGGGATTCCTTCACCGTCAAAATTCTGTGGGGCGACGGCAGCCCCGAAACCGTGCTGCCCAGCACGGCCCTGGTTGCCGACGGCAAAGGTAACTACTCTTTCAACGTCAATCACGCCTATACCGACGATACCGCAGGGGCTCCGGCGGCGATCAATGTGGTGGTGCAGGACAGTACGGGTGCGATCGCAAGTGCCTCAACCCCTATCACCGTCAACAACGTCGCGCCTATCATCACGCCGGGCCCCGTCACCTCCTTCAGCACCAAGGAAGACACTGCCGCCACCCTAAACTTAACGGCCAGCGACCCAGCAGACACCAGCTTCGCCTGGCAGGTAGCTTCCCAAGCCAAAAACGGCACTGTCAGCCTGTCCGGCAACCCCACCGGCAGCGCCCAAGTTGTCACCTACACGCCCAACCTCAACTTCAACGGCGTTGACAGCTTCAAGATCGCCGTTGACGACGGCGACGGCGGCGTCAGCATCGTAGAAGTCTTGGTCGGCGTTGATCCAGTTAACGACGCGCCCCAGGCCCTCACCCTCACCCCCAGCGCCACCCAGCTCAATGAAGGCCAGTCTCTGGCCCTGGCTGGAGCCTTCCAAGACGTCGATGTTACCGACAAACATTCCGTCACAATTGATTGGGGCGACGGCAGCCAGCAGACGGTCAACGCCGTTAATAACGGTAGTGGCAGCTTTGCCCTGCCCGCCGACCTCAACCACCTCTACAAAGATGAGGGCAGGTTCAGCGTTAAGGTGACGGTAACCGACAGTGCCGGGGCCACTCTGGTCAACACCACCTCCATCGAGGTTGCCAACGTTGCTCCCATTATCACCACGCCTGCGGGCCCCGTCTCCATCGAGTCTCTGACGGTCGCCGAAGACAAGTCCGTCACTCAGCTGATCAATGCAGCGGATGCTGGCGTATTAGATATCCTCAGCTGGAGCCTAACTACCCAGCCCACCAACGGCACCGTTGAGATTGTGCCGACCGGTCTGGGCAACCAGCAGCAGGTCAAATACACGCCCAACCCCAACTTCTCGGGCACCGATACTTTCGTTGTGCAGGTATCCGATGGGGACGGTGGCATCGACACCCTGACCTACAACGTCACGGTCCAAGACACTAACGATCCGCCCAAGATTCTGGTCAACCAGTTCAAAGTCACCGAAGGCGAAACCCTGCTGGTGACAACCAACGTGCTCGATGCGATCGACATCGAAACCCTGGAAGACGACCAGATTAAGTTCACGATTACTGGGCTGGCTACAGGCGACGTCTTCAAAGTGGGCGGCACGGTCAAAAACACCTTCACCCGCGCCGACATCCTCAATGGCCTGGTAACCTTCACCGACAATGGCGACGAAGCAAAGCCCACCTTCTCCATTCAGGTAACCGATGGGACAGACAGCGTCACTGTGCCCGCCGCCGTGGAATTTACCAAGGTCAACGATGCCCCCACCTTCGAACCGACCAACACGCCGTTTACGGTAGTCGAAGGAGGCACGGCCCTAATCCGCTCAAGCCACCTCAGTGCCGTAGATCCTGACTCGCTGCCCGCCTCGCTGGTCTTCACCGTCAGTAACGTGGTTGGCGGCGACTTTATCCGGGGCGACGGCAGCAAGGTAACTCAGTTCACCCAACTCCAGGTCGCTGCCGGAGACATCAGCTTCCGGCACGACGGCAGTGAGACTGTGCCCAGCTACACAGTGACCGTCAGCGATGGCGATAAGAGCTCGACCCGCAATGACAAGCCAACCTTTATCGACGTCAACGACGCTCCCGCCTT